>NZ_AP019400.1:0-300000 GCF_004295585.1 Cohnella abietis
ATTCAGGGAATTATGTGGATAACTAGTCGAAGCACTGAATCGACTTTTCGTTTTCCGCTTATTTTTTGTCCTTACGCAGGGTTAAAGGAGAGAAATTGTCGTGGACAACCGCAACAATGAAGTCTGGCAACAAGTGTTGTCGGTCATCCAAACGAAACTCAGTAAGCCAAGCTTCGACACTTGGTTTAAAGCAACGAAGGCTTCCTTCCTTAACGACGATGTAGTTATTGTTACTGCTCCGACTACATTTGCCGTTGAATGGCTGGAAACCCGATATACAAAATTAGTTGCTTCTACGCTTTCTGATTATATAGGTAGGAAAGTAGACGTTAAGTTTTCTATTGAAGAAATTCGACCGGCTGAGCCAGTTGAAGCCTTCACACAGCCAACAAATCGTCAGCCGGTTCTCGAAGAACCTATGATGCATATGTTGAATCCCAAATATACGTTCGATACATTCGTTATCGGAGCGGCCAATCGTTTTGCGCACGCAGCCTCTCTTGCTGTAGCGGAGCTGCCTGCAAAATCCTATAATCCTTTTTTCATGTATGGAGGCGTCGGACTAGGTAAAACGCATCTCATGCATGCCATCGGCCATTATATTTTGGAACATAACCCTCATATGAAGGTTCTATATCTCTCCTCGGAGAAATTTACTAACGAATTCATCAACGCCATTCGAGATAATCGTGGTGAAAGCTTCCGTAACAAGTATCGCAACATTGACGTGCTGCTTATTGATGATATTCAGTTTTTGGCCGGTAAAGAAGGAACCCAAGAGGAATTTTTCCATACCTTTAATGCCTTGCATGAAGAGCATAAGCAGATCGTCATCTCAAGTGACCGTCCGCCTAAAGAAATTCCAACGCTGGAAGAGCGACTTCGTTCCCGTTTCGAATGGGGCTTGATAACAGATATACAGCCGCCGGACCTAGAGACTCGGATCGCTATTCTGCGTAAAAAAGCAAAAGCAGAAAATCTCGACATTCCTAATGAAGCTATGATGTATATCGCGAATATGATTGATTCCAACATTCGCGAGCTCGAAGGCGCCCTTATCCGGATTGTTGCCTATTCCTCGCTTACTAACCAGGATATATCGGCACATCTTGCAGCAGAAGCATTGAAGGATATACTGCCAACCGGACGGAATCGCCTCATTACGATGCAAGATATCCAGCAGCGCGTAGGCGACTACTATGGATTGAAGCTCGAGGACTTCAAAGCTCGCAAACGGACGAAGGCCGTCGCTTTTCCAAGACAAATCGCGATGTATCTTTCACGCGAGCTAACCGACTATTCTCTGCCGAAAATTGGTGATGCTTTTGGCGGAAGGGATCATACAACCGTCATTCATGCCCACGAGAAAATTTCACAGCTGCTAAAAGTGGATCAGGATTTATACAAAATTATCAACAGTCTAACAGAAAAAATCAAAAATCTAACTTAAAAAATCAGCGGCGCCTATGCACAATTCATCCACATGTGGATAGGCGTTGTTTTCGAGCTTTTTCGGGCTTATCCACATATTCACTGCCCCTACTACTTCTTAAAGATTTAAACATGCTACAATATACAAAATCGACGAGGTGAGCCCATGAAATTGACGATATTGCGCAACGAGTTAAATGACGCTATTCAGCATGTATCCAAAGCGGTTGCCTCAAGGACAACCATTCCAATTTTAAGTGGTATTAAATTGGAAGCTACTACCACTGGAGTTACCTTAACCGCTAGCGATACCGACATCTCCATTCAAAGCTTCATCCCACTCGAATTACCGAATAAGACAATTGCTACTGTGCAAAAAACAGGAAGTGTCGTCTTAACGGCCAAATTCTTTGTCGAAATCGTTAAGAAATTACCGCATGAAGAGGTTCATATTGAGGTTGGCGAACGTTTTCAAACGATCATTAAATCCGGAGCTACGGAAATTCAGTTAGTTGGGCTTGACCCTGAAGAATTCCCAGTCCTTCCAACCGTACAAGAGGATCAGGTTGTATCGATTCCTGGAGATTTGCTACGGGACATGATTAGACAAACAGTATTCGCGGTTACGACTAACGAATCGACACCGATATTGACGGGAGTTCTTTGGAACTTACAAGAAGGTATATATAAATTCGTTGCTACAGATCGACACCGTTTGGCAAGCCGATCTGCAACGGTCGAATTATACGATGTGAGATTTTCTAATATCGTAATATCTGGTAAAACCTTAAATGAATTGGCGAAAATCGTTCCTGATCAGAATGTAATGGTGGATATTGTCGTTGCTGATAATCAAGTTCTGTTTAAGCTTGGTAACGTACTGTTCTATTCCAGAATGCTGGACGGGACTTATCCCGATACTTCAAAGATTATTCCGCAAAGCTTCAAAACAGAACTGGTATTGAACACGAAATCCTTAAGTGATTCTATAGATCGTGCCTATTTGCTTTCTCGAGAGGAAAAAACGAATATTGTACGGCTTATGACGACTGATAACGGGGGAATTGAAATTTCCTCTAGCTCATCGGAATTAGGTAAAGTAACGGAGCAATTGAGCGTGAAAGAAATGCGCGGAGATCCTCTCAAAATTGCATTCAACTCTAAATATATGCTTGACGTGTTAAAGGTTATTGACAGCGAGGAGCTGTTCATCGGTTTCAATGGTGCAATGAGCCCTATTATTATTAGGCCTAATGACCACGAGAACAGCTTGCATCTGATTCTCCCTTATCGGACGACGAATTGAGGCGCGCAGAATGAAGAATATTGGAATTTCTACGGAATACATTACTTTGGGACAGTTTCTCAAGCTTGCAGAGTGCATCGGAACGGGCGGAGAAGTGAAACATTTTCTGCAGGAAACTCGTGTATTAGTTAACAATGAGCCTGATAATCGCAGAGGGCGCAAGCTTAGAGTTGGGGATATTGTTGAGGTTGACGGATTTGGTTCATTTACGATCAGCATCCGATAATCCTGACGGCTTCAGTAGTCAGCTGAGGAAGGAAATATCCTATGCAATTAAATACCTTGGAGCTCCAAGGCTATCGTAATTATGATGCGCTAACGCTTGCCACTGAAGGTGGCGTTAATATTTTTATCGGACCTAATGCCCAGGGAAAAACCAACTTTATCGAAGCCATTCACGTGCTTTCCTTAACCAAGTCCCATCGGACCTCGAAGGACAAGGAATTGATAGGCTGGAATCAATCTTCGGCGCTAATTCGAGCACAGATGCAAAGAAAGTATGGGCAAGTGAACTTAGAGCTGCAATTGTCCGCCCAGGGCAAGAAAGCTAAAATTAATGGCTTAGAGCAGCGAAAGCTGAGCAGCTTTGTTGGAACGCTTAATGTCGTTTTGTTTGCGCCGGAGGATTTAGATATCGTTAAGGGTGCACCGGGAGTACGCCGCCGATTCATGGACATGGAGATCGGACAGGTGCACCCCGGTTATTTGTACGACATGCAGCAGTATCAAAGAATTTTGCAACAAAGGAACAATTACTTAAAATCAACGGATATGAACAAGGCCTCTCCGGAGATGATGGATGTATGGAATGAACAACTTGCAACGTCAGGTGTTAAAATGATGAAAAAAAGGAAAAACTTTATAGTACACCTGCAGAAGTGGGCTGAGAAAATTCATTCCGGAATAACCGGAGGTAATGAGCATCTTACTGTGGAGTATAAACCCTCTTTCGGGAACTCCGTTGGTATGGATAACCAAGAACATTCTTCTTTATTCGAACAATTTATGTTAAAGTTAACGCAAGGAAGGGATCAGGAATTCAGACGTGGAATTACTCTCGTCGGACCTCATCGGGATGATTTGATCTTTGCCATTAACGGTAAAGATGTTCAATCCTTTGGATCTCAAGGGCAGCAGCGAACAGCGGCATTGTCGTTAAAGCTTGCGGAATTGGAGCTTATGCACGAGGAGATCGGAGAATATCCGTTATTATTGCTTGACGATGTTCTCTCGGAACTCGATCAGACTAGGCAAACGCAGCTTATTGAGACATTTCAGAGTCGCGTTCAGACATTTATTACGACAACGAGCCTAGAGAGCGTTAACATGGGCCGGTTAAAGAATGCTTCCATTTTTCATGTGAGAAACGGCCAAGTGCTGCGTTAAGGTCAGGAGGAACTCCGTGTATATTCATCTTGGCGGGGAAAAAATCATTCGAACATCGCAGCTCGTGGCTATTTTTGATATTTCCATTGAGCAGTCTTCTAAGCTGTCTAGACAATTTGTTGTACATGCTCAGAAGAACAAGGAAGTGGAAACAATCGGGGAAGAGGATCCCAAGTCGATTGTCGTTACCGAGCACAAAGTTTATTACTCCCCAATATCCACGTCCACACTTAAGAAAAGGGCGCATATTTTGGATGGGTAGCTATGAATTTGTTAATAAAGAGCGGCTACGTATAGAAGGCGGTGGAAGGTTTGTCCGTTAATTCACAGCATAATACTTACGACGAGAGTCAGATTCAAGTCTTAGAAGGCTTGGAAGCGGTACGCAAACGTCCTGGTATGTATATTGGATCAACCAGCGGTAAGGGCTTGCATCATCTTGTATGGGAAGTCGTCGATAATAGCATTGATGAGGCGTTGGCCGGTTATTGTAATCGGATCGACGTTATTATTCATGAAGACGATAGCATCACTGTCATTGATAATGGACGGGGTATTCCAGTTGGTGAGAATGCTAAGCTAAAGAAATCAACCCTTGAAGTTGTTATGACTGTTCTTCATGCGGGTGGTAAGTTTGGCGGAGAAGGCTATAAGGTATCCGGCGGTTTGCATGGTGTTGGTGTATCCGTTGTGAATGCTTTGTCCGAGCAGGTTGTCGTTACCGTTAAACGCGATGGCCAAATTTATGAGCAAGAGTATCGCCGAGGAGCAGCTCAGCATGAGCTGAAGATCGTCGGAAATACAGAAGAAACAGGAACGACAGTAAGGTTTAAACCGGATTCGATGATCTTTACAGAAACAACGGTGTTCGATTATGACACACTGGCTGGACGTATTCGGGAGCTTGCTTTCCTCAACAAGGGAATCGAGATTAATCTAACCGATGAAAGAACGGAAATGAGCGATACTTTCCACTACGAAGGCGGAATTATTGAGTTCGTTCAATATCTTAATCGTACTCGTGATCCTTTGCATGAGCTGCCAATTTATGTAGAAGGCACGAAGGATCATATTAACATTGAGGTTGCTTTGCAATATAACGATGGTTATTCAGAGAATATCTATTCGTTCGCTAATAATATCAATACTCATGAAGGCGGTACGCACGAATCCGGCTTTAAGAGCGCCTTAACAAGAATTATTAACGATTACTCTCGTAAAATGGGTTTTGTTAAGGAGAACGAGTCTAACTTAACCGGCGATGATGTAAGGGAAGGCTTGACGGCGATTATTTCCGTTAAAATTCCTGAGCCGCAATTCGAAGGACAAACGAAGACAAAGCTCGGTAACAGCGAGGTTCGCGGTTTAGTAGAGTCTTTGTTTAGTGAAAAATTGCAGCAGTTTTTGGATGAAAATCCAGCCGTTGCTCGGAAGGTCATGGAGAAATCACTTCAAGCTGCTAGAGCACGTGAAGCTGCGCGTAAAGCACGTGAGCTGACTCGTCGTAAGAGCGCTCTGGAAGTAAGCTCCCTTCCTGGTAAGTTGGCGGATTGTTCTTCCAAGGATGCATCCATTAGTGAGATTTACATCGTAGAAGGTGACTCTGCAGGTGGATCGGCTAAGCTAGGACGTGATCGTCACTTCCAAGCGATATTGCCGCTCCGCGGGAAAATCCTCAACGTTGAAAAAGCACGGTTGGATAAAATTCTATCCAATTTGGAAATTAGAGCGATGATCACAGCACTCGGCACTGGAATCAGCGACGATTTTGACATCGCTAAGGCCAGATATCATAAGATCATTATTATGACCGATGCCGACGTGGATGGAGCTCATATCCGTACTCTTATCCTTACGTTCTTCTATCGCTACATGCGTAAGCTTATCGAAGAAGGATACATCTATATCGCTCAGCCACCATTGTTCAAGATTGAACGCAGCAAAACAGTGCGTTATGCGATGAGCGAAAAAGAACGTGATACCATCATCAGCGAGTTCGGAGAAGGCGCTAAGCTGACTATCCAGCGTTACAAAGGACTGGGAGAAATGAACGGTACCCAGCTTTGGGAAACGACAATGGATCCTGATACTCGGACGATGCTTCAGGTTAGAATTGAAGATGCAATTAAAGCTGATTTAATGTTTGATACTCTAATGGGCGATAACGTAGAACCCCGTCGGGAATTTATTCAGCAGTATGCTAAATACGTTAAGAATTTGGACGTGTAACTTACTGCCATTTGCAACTGCAGGGGGTATCTCTAGATAGAGATACCCCCTGCAAATTACCTTTTGCGTTTGTGGACTGCAAAGCGACCGTAAGCTACTGCGTATTGGTATATTTTACGGAATACGGCGCGACTGGGTAGTTTCTTGAATAGAAACGGATCAGGCATCGTGTTAACCTCAAGCACCCATGGCTTCAGATGATGATCAATTGCCACGTCAACTCCGATCTCTTTGAGACGAGGGTAACGCCTCTCCAAAGCTTTGGCGATATCGATTCCTAGCTTACGAAGACGGGATTGATAAGTAATCACCTGCTCGGAGGACATAGATTCCTTTAGTAGTGGGGTGACGGGCATGGGAGTGCCGCCTGCATGATAATTCGTGACGATTTTGCGCGGATGGGCAACACGGCCAATCATTCCGGTTGTCTCCCATTGAGACTGTGGATTTTTCTGTACCATGACCCTGAGGTCGAAACGCCTGCCCGAATATTTAAGCAAATGAATACCCTGCTGGGCGATATACGCTTTGTCTCTTTTTACCGAGAGAAGCTTTCGGAACATGCTATCAAACTCAGAGAATGAATATTTGCTCTCTCCTATTTGGAAAGTGAATAGAGGATGGGCTCCGTTATTCTTCTCAATGCGAATAACACCATTGCCAAAGGTGCCATTAATCGGTTTTACATAGATCATTCCATACTGCTCAAGCATCAGCTCGACGCTAGAACGTTGGAAGCTCCGAGTAGTAGGCACGAACTCCTTTAAAATGGGATCGGCAAGGAGAGCGTCGGTTTTAGCCCACTTGCTACGAACTCGCTGGATCGACATACGGGTTCATCCAACCTTTCCCTTTGGCAATATGATATAATGGAATTATTGTATATTTTCTAATCTATGACGGAAATCGCCTTGCGGTGTGTACCGTAAGAGCGTTCTTATCCGCTTGTATATTTGTTAAGGAGGATCTTCATGTCGGAAGAACAACGCTTCCAAGTCCGAGACCGTGATATAGGGGTCGAGATGCGGGAATCGTTCATGGATTACGCAATGAGTATCATCGTTAGCCGGGCTTTACCGGATGTACGCGATGGCTTGAAGCCTGTTCATAGGCGTATTCTTTATGCGATGTCAGAGCTTGGGATGTCTCCGGACAAGCCTTACAAAAAGTCGGCGAGAATCGTTGGCGAAGTCATTGGTAAATATCATCCGCACGGAGATTCCCCCATCTATGAAGCAATGGTCCGGATGGCACAGGATTTCTCTCTCCGCTACATGCTAGTAGACGGTCATGGAAACTTCGGTTCCGTTGACGGTGATTTTGCAGCTGCTATGCGTTATACGGAAGCTAAGCTGTCTAAGATCGCTATGGAGATGCTGCGAGATATCAACAAAGAAACGGTTGATTACAGACCTAACTATGATGGTGAAGAAGTCGAGCCAGTTGTATTACCGGCTAGATATCCGAACCTTCTCGTTAATGGTAATACGGGTATCGCTGTTGGTATGGCTACTAATATTCCTCCCCACAATTTACGGGAAGTTATTGAAGGTACCCAGGCTCTATTACGAGATCCGGAACTAACGCCGTACGATTTGATGGAATACATTAAAGGCCCGGATTTCCCAACGTCAGGGCTTATCCTTGGCCGCGTTGGCATTCGTCAAGCTTATGCAACAGGACGTGGTTCTGTTACGATGCGAGCGAGAGCCACAATCGAAGAAACCAACGGCAAGGCGCGTATTCTTGTGCACGAAATTCCATACCAGGTTAACAAAGCTAGACTGGTTGAGAAGATTGCTGAACTCGTACGCGAGAAGAAAATCGATGGTATTACTGACTTGCGGGATGAATCAGACCGTAACGGTATGCGAATTGTTATCGAATTGCGCCGTGATGTTACGCCGACCGTTGTACTAAACAACTTGTACAAGCAAACCTCCATGCAGAGCACCTTCGGAATCAACATGTTAGCTATCGTTAACAATGAGCCAAAGACTCTTAATCTGAGGGATGTGCTTTACCACTACATTAAGCATCAAGTTGAAGTCATTCGTCGTCGTACGGAATATGACCTCAAGAAAGCTGAAGCTCGTGCGCACATTCTCGAAGGCTTGCGTATTGCTTTGGATCATCTCGACGAGGTTATTGCGCTTATCCGTGCTTCGCAAACTACGGAAGAAGCTCGCGAAGGCTTGATCACCCGTTTTGGTCTCTCTCATGATCAAGCACAAGCGATTCTGGATATGCGTCTTCAACGCCTTACCGGGTTGGAGCGTGAGAAGATTGAACAAGAATATAATGAGCTTCAAGTGAAGATTGCTGAATATAGAGCTATTCTTGGTGATGAGCATCTAGTCAATGAGATCATTTACGAGGAGCTTGAAGAGATCAAGCTGAAATTCGGCGACGACAGACGTACCGAAATCACTGTAAGTGATGATGAAATTCTTGATGAAGATCTCATTCCTCGTGATGATGTTGTTGTTACGATGACACATACCGGGTATGTTAAGAGACTTCCTGTTTCCACTTACCGCAGCCAGAAAAGGGGCGGTAGAGGGGTTATGGGAATGGGGACGAAGGATGAGGATTTCATAGAAAATCTATTCGTTTCCAATACTCATCATTACCTATTGTTCTTTACGAACAAAGGACGTGTCTTCCGGTTAAAGGCCTATGAAATTCCGGATTTAAGTCGGACCGCTCGAGGCACACCGATCATTAACTTAATCCAGATTGATCAAGGCGAGACGATTAATGCCGTAATTCCGGTTGAATCTTTCGAGCCTAATCAATTCCTCTTCTTCGCTACTCGCAACGGTATTGTGAAGAAGACCCCTCTTACTGACTATGCTAATATCCGTAGAGTTGGACTTATCGCTATTTCCTTACGGGAAGACGATGATCTGATTGGGGTTAAGTTGACCGACGGCGACCGTGAAATTGTCATGGGAACTAGCCAAGGGATGTCTATTCGTTTCTCCGAACAGGATGTTAGAGCGATGGGTCGTTCAGCAACCGGTGTTAAGGGGATTCAGTTGGATAGTGATGACAAGGTAATTGATATGGATATTGTGGCACCGGATCAAGAGGTTCTCATTGTAACGTCCAAGGGTTACGGCAAACGGACTCCAATGACGGAATATCGGATCCAGACTCGTGGCGGTAAAGGGATCAAAACCCTAAACGTTACGGAGAAGAACGGAATAATCGTTGGGCTGAAGGTTGTTCATGACGACGAGGATCTCATGATTATGACTTCATCTGGTACTTTAATCCGGACCAGTATGTCTGGTATTAATACGATGGGTCGGATTACTCAGGGCGTTAAACTAATTAATATCCGCGACGAAGATTCCGTTGCAACTGTAGCGCGGGCTCCGCGCAGTGAAGACTCCGATTCCGAAGAGGATGAAGTGGAGTCGTCTGAAGAGAGCTAACATTTAGTAGTCCGTGTTTGAATTTTGGGAGGGATGCAGCATGCCGATTATTCCGATAGCGCAAGTGCAAGCAGGCGATCGTCTTGGAAGTGATGTTCAGACGGCTCTCGGAAGCGTGCTGCTCCAGCAAGGTCGGACACTTTCTGAACGGGATGCTGAAATTCTGCAGGCGTTTCTCATTCCTAGTGTGGACATTAGACGCAATGGTTTAGAAGAGCCTGACAACGTTACCGCAGCTGATGAAATAGCTGTAACGACGTCGGAAGTAAAGCTCACCTTGCTGCAGCAGGAATTTCTCAATGTGGAGAAGCTTCTCAAACGTATTATGTCTATGTTTTCCTCAGGATTAAAGCTTCCAGTGCTCGATTTGCGCAATGGACTTAATTCTCTTCTTGAGTGTATGGACGAATATAATATCCTTACTTTTGTTGCTCCTCCATCGAGTGGACCTACAGATGTTATGGTTCGAAACAGTGTCTTCTGTGCAATGACGTCCTATCAGCTTGCGAAATGGAACAAGTTCTCGGAGAAGGATCTGCTTCCAATTGCAATGGCTGGACTGCTTCATGATATCGGTAATGTCCGGGTGGATTCGACCATTCTGAACAAGCCGTCTCATCTTACTCCGGAAGAAATACAGGAGATGAGGCAGCATACCGTATATGGGTTCAGACTGCTAGAAGGAAGCACCTCAATGAATCAAGGTGTGTGGCTAGCAGCACTCCAGCACCATGAAAGAATTGACGGTAGCGGATATCCGATGAAGGTTAAAGGAGAGAAAATACATCCTTACGCCAAAATTGTCGCCATTGCTGATATGTACCATGCTATGACTTCTAATCGTAATTACCGCAAAGCAGAGTCACCGTATCTTGTATTGGAAGAGCTGCATGCAGGTTCTTTCGGTAAGCTAGAGCCGTTATATGTTCAAACCTTTATCGAGAGAACGACACAGTTCCATAACGGGGTATTCGTTAAGCTGAACAATGGCAGTATCGGGGAGATCGTATTCTCGGATCGTAATCACCCGACTAGACCGATGGTGTCTATTAATGGAGATATCATCAATCTAGGACAGAATCGTCAGCTGTTCATCTGTGAAGTATTCAGCACCAAGTAGTAATAGAATAGTAGTTGAGATAGACCGAGAGATTGGCTTGATGAGCCGATTCTCGGTCTTTTTGTTTTTATGAAGATGTGCTCTAGACCCCTAGTAGAGAAGGGGGTTCTACAGAGACATACTTACGCAATATGAGGGTAATAAAAATAAAATGAAAAAGTTATAAAAAACAGTTGCATCTCTTCGCCCACCGTGATATATTATTTAAGCCGCTTCAAGAGGGCGCAGCACAAACAAGCAAAACAGTAACAGAAATTGTTCTTTGAAAACTGAACATTGAGCGTAAGAAAACGAACAAATCGTCGGAAGATAACTTCGGTTATCGGAAGACAATCCAGTTGTAAAGATTGAGCCTCAAAGGCTCTTTAATACGAGACTTCGGTCTCACTATTATGGAGAGTTTGATCCTGGCTCAGGACGAACGCTGGCGGCGTGCCTAATACATGCAAGTCGAACGGATCTTGTTTAGAAGCTTGCTTCTAAACTTGGTTAGTGGCGGACGGGTGAGTAACACGTAGGCAACCTGCCCATAAGATCGGGATAACATTCGGAAACGAATGCTAAGACCGGATAAACAATTTGATCGCATGGTCGAATTGGGAAACGCGGAGTAATCTGCGGCTTGTGGATGGGCCTGCGGCGCATTAGCTAGTTGGTGGGGTAATGGCTCACCAAGGCGACGATGCGTAGCCGACCTGAGAGGGTGAACGGCCACACTGGGACTGAGACACGGCCCAGACTCCTACGGGAGGCAGCAGTAGGGAATCTTCCACAATGGGCGAAAGCCTGATGGAGCAACGCCGCGTGAGTGAGGAAGGCTTTCGGGTCGTAAAGCTCTGTTGCCAGGGAAGAATAAGGGTGAGAGTAACTGCTCATCCGATGACGGTACCTGAGAAGAAAGCCCCGGCTAACTACGTGCCAGCAGCCGCGGTAATACGTAGGGGGCAAGCGTTGTCCGGATTTATTGGGCGTAAAGCGCGCGCAGGCGGTTCTTTAAGTCTGGTGTCTAAGTGCGGGGCTCAACCCCGTGATGCACTGGAAACTGGGGAACTTGAGTGCAGAAGAGGAGAGCGGAATTCCACGTGTAGCGGTGAAATGCGTAGAGATGTGGAGGAACACCAGTGGCGAAGGCGGCTCTCTGGACTGTAACTGACGCTGAGGCGCGAAAGCGTGGGGAGCAAACAGGATTAGATACCCTGGTAGTCCACGCTGTAAACGATGAGTGCTAGGTGTTGGGGGTATCATGCCCTCGGTGCCGAAGTTAACACATTAAGCACTCCGCCTGGGGAGTACGGTCGCAAGACTGAAACTCAAAGGAATTGACGGGGACCCGCACAAGCAGTGGAGTATGTGGTTTAATTCGAAGCAACGCGAAGAACCTTACCAGGTCTTGACATCCCTCTGAATCCTCTAGAGATAGAGGCGGCCTTCGGGACAGAGGAGACAGGTGGTGCATGGTTGTCGTCAGCTCGTGTCGTGAGATGTTGGGTTAAGTCCCGCAACGAGCGCAACCCCTAAACTTAGTTGCCAGCAGGTTAAGCTGGGCACTCTAGGTTGACTGCCGGTGACAAACCGGAGGAAGGCGGGGATGACGTCAAATCATCATGCCCCTTATGACCTGGGCTACACACGTACTACAATGGCCGGTACAACGGGCTGCGAAACCGCGAGGTGGAGCCAATCCCAACAAAGCCGGTCTCAGTTCGGATTGCAGGCTGCAACTCGCCTGCATGAAGTCGGAATTGCTAGTAATCGCGGATCAGCATGCCGCGGTGAATACGTTCCCGGGTCTTGTACACACCGCCCGTCACACCACGAGAGTTTACAACACCCGAAGTCGGTGGGGTAACCCGCAAGGGAGCCAGCCGCCGAAGGTGGGGTAGATGATTGGGGTGAAGTCGTAACAAGGTAGCCGTATCGGAAGGTGCGGCTGGATCACCTCCTTTCTAAGGAACCCTTCGGGGTTATAAAAGTCCATAGCTACTTCGGTAGGATGGCAAATTCGTTTCTTACGCTCAAGTTCAGTTTTGAAAGAGCAATACACTCTTTCTTTAGAAAGCCGGTTTGGTGGCAACGGCGGAGGGGTTCCACGCGTTCCCATCTCGAACACGACCGTTAAGCCCTCCAGCGCCAATGGTACTTGGACCGCAGGGTCCTGGGAGAGTAGGACGTCGCCAAGCCGGGCTTTTCTTATCTCTGCTTGTAGAGGTAAGGAAGGAACAATAGCCCAGCAGCATCGGGCGCACATATTGGCCTTTAGCTCAGCTGGTTAGAGCGCACCCCTGATAAGGGTGAGGTCGGTGGTTCGAGTCCACTAAGGCCAACCATCTTTTCTTGAAACTTTATAACCCATGGGGACTTAGCTCAGCTGGGAGAGCACCTGCCTTGCACGCAGGGGGTCAGCGGTTCGATCCCGCTAGTCTCCACCATGAGACTTTCAGAGACGACCTTTGGTCGCTCGTTTGTACCTTGAAAACTGGATAGCGAAACAAAGCGCGAAAGAAGAGTAGTATCATCTATGCCTTACTAGTGTCTAATTATGTACTGACAACCGAACATTAGACTTCGTCTAACGTTAACGGTTGCAGTTGGTTAAGCTAATAAGAGCGCACGGAGGATGCCTAGGCGCCAGGAGCCGAAGAAGGACGCGACGAACAGCGATATGCTTCGGGGAGCTGTAAGTGAGCTTTGATCCGGAGATTTCCGAATGGGGAAACCCAGCTACCGTAATGGGTAGTTACCCTCGACTGAATACATAGGTCGTTGGAGGCACACCAGGGGAACTGAAACATCTAAGTACCCTGAGGAAAAGAAAACAAAAGTGATTCCGTCAGTAGCGGCGAGCGAAAGCGGAGAAGCCCAAACCTAAGAGCTTGCTCTTAGGGGTTGTGGGACGTCTCACATGGAGTAAGAAAAGAGAGTATTAGGCGAAGAGGTCTGGAAAGGCCCGTCACAGAAGGTAAAAACCCTGTAGCCGAAAGTGCTTTCTCTCCGAGACGGATCCCGAGTACCGCGGGACACGAGAAACCCCGTGGGAATCCGGCAGGACCATCTGCCAAGGCTAAATACTTCCTGGCGACCGATAGTGAAGCAGTACCGTGAGGGAAAGGTGAAAAGCACCGCGGGAGCGGAGTGAAAAAGAACCTGAAACCGTGCGCTTACAAGAAGTCAGAGCCCGATCTAGGGGTGATGGCGTGCCTTTTGTAGAATGAACCGGCGAGTTACGTTCACGTGCAAGGTTAAGCTGATGAGGCGGAGCCGAAGGGAAACCGAGTCTGAATAGGGCGAATAAGTACGTGGTCGTAGACCCGAAACCGTGTGATCTACCCCTGTGCAGGGTGAAGGTGCGGTAACACGCACTGGAGGCCCGAACTCGTGAACGTTGAAAAGTTCTGGGATGACGTGGGGTAGGGGAGAAATTCCAATCGAACTCGGAGATAGCTGGTTCTCCCCGAAATAGCTTTAGGGCTAGCCTCGAGGTAAAGCATCGTGGAGGTAGAGCACTGATTGGGTGCGGGGCCCGCCAAGGGTTACCAAGTCCAGTCAAACTCCGAATGCCATGTATGTATACTCGGGAGTCAGACAGCGAGTGCTAAGATCCGTTGTCAAGAGGGAAAGAGCCCAGATCATCAGCTAAGGTCCCCAAGTGTGTGTTAAGTGGGAAAGGATGTGGAGTTGCGAAGACAACCAGGATGTTGGCTTAGAAGCAGCCACCATTTAAAGAGTGCGTAATAGCTCACTGGTCGAGTGACTCTGCGCCGAAAATGTAACGGGGCTAAACACACCACCGAAGCTATGGCATGACACTTAGGTGTCTTGGGTAGGGGAGCGTTGTATGCGGGTAGAAGTCAGACCGTAAGGACTGGTGGACTGCATAGAAGTGAGAATGCCGGTATGAGTAACGAAAAGACAGGTGAGAATCCTGTCCGCCGAAAGCCTAAGGGTTCCTGGGGTAGGTTCGTCCGCCCAGGGTAAGTCGGGACCTAACGCGAGGCCGAAAGGCGTAGTGGATGGACAACAGGTTGAAATTCCTGTACCACCGTAATCCGTTATGAGCAATGGGGGGACGCAGGAGGAGAACGACGCAGACTGATGGAATAGTCTGTCCAAGCAGTAAGAGGTGAGTGTAGGCAAATCCGCACTCTAATACCTCAAGCTGTGATGGGGAGGGAAAATCACAGTACCGAAGGTCATGTACCCACGCTGCCAAGAAAAGCCTCTAGCCAGGAGAAGGTGCCCGTACCGCAAACCGACACAGGTGGGCGAGATGAGAATTCTAAGGCGCGCGGAAGAACTCTCGTTAAGGAACTCGGCAAAATGACCCCGTAACTTCGGGAGAAGGGGTGCCCCGGTAGTGTGAATAGCACGAGGGGGCCGCAGTGAAGAGGCCCAAGCGACTGTTTAGCAAAAACACAGGTCTGTGCGAAGCCGTAAGGCGAAGTATACGGCTGACGCCTGCCCGGTGCTGGAAGGTTAAGAGGAGTGGTTAGGGGCAACCCGAAGCTATGAATTGAAGCCCCAGTAAACGGCGGCCGTAACTATAACGGTCCTAAGGTAGCGAAATTCCTTGTCAGGTAAATTCTGACCCGCACGAATGGCGTAACGACTTGGGCGCTGTCTCAACGAGAGATCCGGTGAAATTTTAGCACCTGTGAAGATGCAGGTTACCCGCGACGTGACGGAAAGACCCCATGGAGCTTTACTGTAGCTTGATATTGAACTTTGGTACGGTCTGTACAGGATAGGTGGGAGCCTTTGAAGGTGGAGCGCAAGCTTCACTGGAGGCGCCGTTGGGATACCACCCTGATCGTATCGGAGTTCTAACTCACTACCCTTATCGGGTAGGAGGACCGTGTCAGGCGGACAGTTTGACTGGGGCGGTCGCCTCCTAAAGAGTAACGGAGGCGCTCTAAGGTTCCCTCAGCGCGGTTGGAAATCGCGCGCAGAGTGCAAAGGCATAAGGGAGCTTGACTGCGAGACCTACAAGTCGAGCAGGGACGAAAGTCGGACTTAGTGATCCGGTGGTACCGAATGGAAGGGCCATCGCTCAACGGATAAAAGCTACCCTGGGGATAACAGGCTTATCTCCCCCAAGAGTCCACATCGACGGGGAGGTTTGGCACCTCGATGTCGGCTCATCGCATCCTGGGGCTGAAGTAGGTCCAAGGGTTGGGCTGTTCGCCCATTAAAGCGGTACGCGAGCTGGGTTCAGAACGTCGTGAGACAGTTCGGTCCCTATCTGTCGCGGGCGTAGGAAATTTGAGAGGGGCTGTCCTTAGTACGAGAGGACCGGGATGGACGCACCGCTGGTGTACCAGTTGTTCCGCCAGGAGCATCGCTGGGTAGCCAAGTGCGGAAGGGATAAGCGCTGAAAGCATCTAAGCGCGAAGCCTGCCTCAAGATGAGATTTCCCAATTCGTAAGACCCCTGGAAGAACACCAGGTTGATAGGCTCGGGGTGGAAGCGCGGTAACGTGTGTAGCTGACGAGTACTAATCGGTCGAGGGCTTATCCTAACGAATAAACACTATTACATGCAAGACCACCACTCTTCTTCCTGCTTTGTTTCGCATCCAGTTTTCAAGGCGCAAGCTTTGTGAATGTATTTGTGACGACGTTGTCGACACAACTGGTCTGGTAATAATGGCGGAGGGGTTCCACGCGTTCCCATCTCGAACACGACCGTTAAGCCCTCCAGCGCCAATGGTACTTGGACCGCAGGGTCCTGGGAGAGTAGGACGTTGCCAGGCCAAATAGAAAGAAGCACTCAGCAATGGGTGCTTTTTTTGTGCTTTGGAATAGATGATTTCCATACTTTATAGCTGTAATGTAACCTGCAGAAGTGATGAAAAAAATCGCTAATCAGGCTTCAAGCCTCCCACCAAGATCAAAGTAGAGTGAAAAACATCGTACTTACGCCACCACAGTAGTTATTTGAGTAACATATCTCGTAGAAGCGATGAATAACATCGCTAATCGCACCTCAAGTAGCCCGCAAAGCAAGAAGTAGAATGAAAAACATCGTACTTACGACACCACAGCAGTTATTTGAGTAACATATCCCTCAGAAGCGATGTTTATCATCGCTATCCCAACCCCAAACTGCCCACTAAGCAAGAAGTAGAATGAAAACATCGTACTTACGCCACCACAGTAGTTATTTGAGTAACACCCCCCTCTGAAGCGATGAAAAACATCGCTAATTCAACTCCAAGCCCCCCACCAAGCAAGAAGTACGATAGAAAACATCGTACTTTCGCTACCGTAGCAGTAGTTAGTTTAAGTTTTAGAGAAGGGCTTGACGGTTTTTTACTACTTTCGATGGATACTTCAACTATCTTGCACACCCCTCTTGTCACTACTGCAATTAGGTAGGTAACCCTCCCTTGCGGGGAATCAAAACAGCAAATAATAATACGGCTACCCTGAACATTCATCAGCATTCAAATCGTCAATAACCGACAAAAGCTGAGCTTGCCCTTGAATGTTCAACTTTGTCTTTGGTTTCGACAAATTTCAGCCGGCTAATCGATATAAAGATACTCCAAACTTATATGCCCCGTCCCAAGCTCAGTCCCAGCTCAGTCCCACCTCTGCCTCAGCTCCGTCCCCAGCTTGCCCCAACCCCCGCCCTCGTTTCCACCCCCAAACTTCGACAGATTTAGCAGACATATAAATGTCGATTATACTACAAATATTAACTCGCATCTGCACACCACATTCACCACTAATCCGACTAAAGTCACCCTCCCACTCTCAATTAGGTTCTTAGGTACCTAAACTTCAACAGCGTCCGATTGTACTTGCATATCAATAAAATTACATATATATTCTTCTTGTATGAGAAAAGAATTCGCATATGAAATAAAAATAAATAAGGAAGGGGGCTGCGTTATTAGATTACAGAGTGTTTGACCAGTAATTAGCTTGTAATGAAAAGAGGGTGAATTTAGCTGAGAGTAGTTACGCTAGATATGAGGAAAGAAGACATCTTCTCCAAAGTTACTATCGTAATCAACCGCAACATGTAAGCGCTTGCTATGCGATAACCACCAAAAGGGAGTGAATAATCAATGCTTAAACGTCTGATATTTGGGACTGTGATGCTCTGTACTTTGCTATTGGTCATTACACCGGTTACGGCAAAAGTATTGGATCCCACGTTTAATGAGCCTTGGTCGAGAGCTGGGTTGACCCAACAGGTAGGTCAGCTAAATACGATAATTACAGCAACGACCCATCCCCAGCTGAAGTTATTTCTAGAAAGCGTGCGTAATAAAGCAGACTTAGTATTAGCATCCAGTGTAATTACATCTGATACGGGTCAAAAAACCCAGAAGTCCTTAAGCTATGCACTCAAGCTAGCTACAGACGTAAATCATGCGAATCAAGCACTATGGAACGGCACACCTTTTATCGTATACGATACCCCAGCTCTTAGCCCTCATCCAAGACTCCCAGATAGCCTCCCCGAAGATGGTAAGGTTAGCAATCAGCTTTCAATCATTTCTGCAAAAGGTGAATTCGAGCCTGCATCTTTCGTGCTTTCCCCACTCAGCAATGTAAGCTCGGCTACTTTTGTGATCAATGAATTAACTCGGGAAGGTGGCGGAACAATTCCTTCCAGTGCTGTAGATCTCCGTGTAGTAAAAAACTGGTACCAGGGTGGAACGGCGTGGTATAGCTACTTCGCTGATGACTCCCAGAACGTGTTGGTGCCTGAATTGCTGCTGCATGACGAGAATCTTGTCCTAGTAGATCATGAACGGAAGGGAAATTCTCTGAGGGTTGATTACCCGACGGGGTCACAATATGTGGACATCTCCAATATACCAGCAACCCCATTTGACGTGTACAAGACACCAGTGGAAGATAGCCCAACGCTACTTCCAATTGCACTTAAGCAGGGAGAATCCAAGCAAATATGGTTAACCCTGAAGGTGCCTAAGGAAACGCCGGCTGGTTTCTATAAAGGCACAATCGACATTACCGCAGACGGAGCCTCGGCCGGACAGATTACTTTGAATGTTCGGGTGCTCCCGTTCGAACTACCCAATCCGAAGACTTATTATGATACAGATAAGGACTTTTACGTCATGCTTTACCATCATGCCCGCTTAAAAGAAACATTGGCAGCAGCTAAAGGAGATACAGCTCTCGTCGAAGCCAACCTGCTGAACCAATATCGTAATTTGGCTGATCATAACGTACTCAATCTCCCAGGGCCGGAGTATTCAACAAAGGATAAAACGGTCTTCCTTCGCCAGCTAGAGCTTATGCAGCAGGCTGGTCTTGATTTAGATCCTCTGTTTGGGGTTAAGCCTACTTTCGATTTCTTGATCTATGAAAAATACACAGCCTATATGAATGCCAAAAAGGCATACGATGCTAATCCGACAGCTGCTAATAAACAAAAGATGGACACGACCTTTACAGCATGGCGCACAGGAGCAGATAAATTTAAGCTAGACCTGGATGAAGCTTTTAATGTTGCATCTGGCTTTGTCGGTCATACGAATCTCTTTTTCGATGGATGGGACGAGGCATGGAAGGAAATGCTGCTGTTCCAGCAGGAAAACTGGAAATATATACATGATAAAGGTGCTAAAGTCTTTGCCACAGGAAATGCAGGACATCTTGAACTCGAAGAAAAAGAGGATTTCCTGAACTGGGTAGGAGAGCCGACAAGGGACAAAGCCAATCAGTGGCATTCAGCGGGCGAAAATAGGATGATTACAAACTACGCCTTCCCGCATACTGGACCGGAGAACCCAGACTTAATGCGCCAGCGGCATGGTATGTGGCTCTACAAAGCCAATTATGACGCTACGTACAACTATAATTTTCTCGAGAATCCAGTTAATCCTTGGAACGACAACTCATCTGCCGGATTCCCATACCGTGCCTTTAACTTGGTGTACCCAACAAGAACGAATTTGATAGACACCATTGCTTGGGAAGGCTTCCGCGAAGGAATAGACGATATACGCTATGCAACGAAGCTTAAACAAGTTGCTGCAGATGCGATAGCTTCGGGTAAATCGGTCCGTATTGCTGCTGCCAATAAAGCCTTGACCTGGCTGGAATCATCCGACGAGCGTTCAACAAATGCCGATTTGCTGAGGCTGGAGATGATTCGTTACATTGTTCGTTTGCTTGATTTGGAAAATACGCAATAAGGAGGGGGTAACGATGTTGAAAAAAAACTCAAAGCTCGTAATACTCTTATTAGCGCTAGCTTTAGTTGTATCGGGTTTATTTCAGGTAAAGGCTGCAGATGCTGCCGAACCTACGAATAAGAAGGTTTATGAAGTTACCTGGGCTACGGAAGATTTATCTACTCCGATGAGTTGGGTGCAAAGCCCTTATTTTAACAATCCGCTCTATAAAGAAACACGGTTCGAAAACTATAACAACAACGCCCCGATTCCACCGGGAGGTACTAGAGAAACGGGCTTTTACATGGTTTATCGTGAGGATGGCTTGTACATGTTTTTCCAATCAGCAGAGCCAGACACGGATCCTGTAACCGGGAGGCTAAAGGAAAATTGGTTGGAGCTGTATCTTACAGAGGGTGAGGGCAACGCTCCCTATCATCAGATGATTGTACCAACCTCTGGGAACGGAATTGAATATTATGAATGGCAAACAGAGCATCGGGACAATCGCCCATTAGAGGGAAATGTTCATGTTGATACGAAGCAAATTCCAGGCGGATGGGGGACGGTTATTGTCATCCCATGGGAGACAGTCTATGACAAGCTGCCGCTTAACGGAGAGAATTGGAAATTCAACGTAATCCGATGGTCACCCGTCGACGGACAAACCTGGCAAGGGCAGGTACACCAAACCGGAAGGTTTAACCTGCTCCATTTTCAGAAGCCTACAACAGAACAACGAATGGCGATTCAGAAAAATGTACTGACTAAAGCCTGGAACAAATTGCAGTCAACGTCGGACAGTTTGACAGAGTATTGGTCTGAGAATGCTGCAACCTCAGAGCTCCCTTTTTACAACCATATTGTATGGCCTTTAATTGAAGCAGAATCCACTTATAGTTCTTCAATTTCACAATTAGCAGCTTTGAATGCATCACAAACTGAACTGCTTTTCGATAATGCTAAACGGTGGATGGAGCTTAGATATGAGGTTGATGATCAGCGCCAGCAGTATTTGAAGAACATTCTGATGGATCATACAGCACCTGTGACTACGGCGAATGTGTCCTCAGAGCAACCCATAACGGTTACATTGACTGCTTCTGATGACTTATCGGGAGTTGCAGAAACGGTGTATAGCTTGGATAATGGCACCACGTGGCAGCCGTATACGAGTCCACTAGTATTCGATCAGGAAGGACAGCATGTAGTAAGCTACCGATCTATTGATTTAGCTGACAATGTGGAAACGACAAAGACAGTAACTGTTACTGTTACCGTTGAGAATGAACCGCCGACTGCAACTGTCGATTACAGCATCACCACACCGACGACGGGAAGTGTTACTGCAACAATAACGCCCAACAAGCCGGTAACGATTACGAACAACGGAGGCTCTAATAGCTTCACCTTCCACGTTAACGGTAGCTATACTTTCGAGTTTGTAGATGGGGCAGGCAAGCAGGGATCAACGACGGCTGTTGTAACGAATATCATCTCAAATAGTAACGGTTTGCCAGGCACGCCCGTGCTTTCCAATGATAATGGGTGGGATACGGGATTGCTCGATGGAAATTACAACGTGAAAATGAATATGTGGTCGGGCAATAATGGTAAGGTGTATAAGCTGTATGAGAACGATGTTCTAATTGAGACAGGAGTTCTTACTGAAAATTCGCCTAATGCGCAATCTGTGGTAACGGCTATTACCGGTAAGCTTAACGGCACCTACAAGTACTACATCGAGCTAATTAATGCATATGGGACAACAAAAAGTAATATTATGACGGTGAACGTGACAGATGCGACACCAGCTAAGCCAGTACTATCACATGATAATTGGAGTCAAGGTGGAAACTACAAGATCAACATGAATATGTGGTGGGGAACAAATGGGGTAACCTATCATCTGTACGAGAATGGGGTGTTAATCGATACCCAAACATTTAGCGATCAATCGCCGCGAGCACAATCAGCTATTACAACGATCAGCAATAAAGCGATTGGCACTTACGAGTATCGGGCGGAGCTCGTTAACTATGCTGGAAGCACATCTAGTGAATTAATTACGGTTAACGTTACAAAATAATAGCTAGGTATTTGTTGAGTTTGAGGAGAACGTCAAACGACGACCCAAGGACGAACACTTTAACAAAAGTGGTCACTCTCGGGTCGTCGTTTTTTCGATCGTAGTAAACGATAGTTTTTTGTCGAAAAAAGGTATTGACAGTGCTGTTGGGTACGGTGTAAAGTTCGATTAAACCGTAAATACATATAAGTTTACTTGGTATTATATAAATACACATAAAGGAGGGTGTAATCATGAGCATAGCAATCATTGCTGCCATGGAAGAAGAGGCGGCCGAATTGAAATCACAAATTGATCATATTCAAACGGTAACGGTAGCGGGAGGAGTCTTTCATTCAGGTCAGCTAAGAGGAAAGGATATCATTCTGCTTGAGTGTGGTATCGGCAAAGTGAATGCAGCATTAACGACGGCGGTGCTTATCGACAGATATCGTCCTGAGTTAATTATCCATTACGGGGCTGCAGGTGGATTGGATCCAGCTTTGAAGATCGGAGATATCGTTGTCGCCACGGAAGTTGCTTACAGCGATGTGGATGTCACGGCGTTCAAATACGAGTATGGACAAGTTCCCCAGAGACCTGCACGTTACTCTGTGGAGAAAAAGCTGATCGACGTTGTGCAACAATCACTGGCAGGTAAATTCTTTGGCGGTCATATTGTCTATGGTTTGATTACAACGGAGGATTCCTTTATTTATCAGCCCGAGCGGTCCCGCCGCGTACGTAGCCTGTTCCCAGAAACCAAAGCAACGGATATGGAAGGCGCATCTATTGCTCAGACAGCGCACCAGTTCGGCGTGCCCTTTATCGTCATCAGGTCCTTATCGGACTTGGCGGGGAATGAGGCAGCGGGCTCCTTTAAATCCAACGTAGGTTTGGCGGCGAGGCATGCAGGCAATGTTGCAGCAGAGATCGTAGCCTTATATTCTACAATTGAGCAGTCTAACGAACAAGTACAGTTGCGCTAAGGGCCATATGACGTATATGATGGGAAGAGATCATCAACGATGTATACCGTTATGGTATATAAACACCGGGAGAACGCTTCTCGGTGTTTTTTGCGAGCGTTAGCTTAACCAAGTCCTAAGTCTAATGTATACTGGACAAAAGTTAAAAAGAAAACCCGACAAGGAACAATTGGAAAAAACTCTTATGCGTTATACAATAGAGTTAATCAAGAAAAACGGATTAGCCACTCTCGGGACGGCTACACACGTTTGTATCTTTCAAAAAAATAATTCAATATTATTTCTAAATACTCTATGAGATTCGTAATCTGTATTATAGTAGGATAACAGCTTGTCTTTTTACTCTCAAATAATGACTTGGTTTCCAATAATCGCCCAGAAAGAAGTGTCTATTAATGGAAGATCATAAAAAGGAAAAAATATTGATTCTTACTGGCACACTGGGTGACGGACATAACCAAGCAGCTAAAGCCATTCTTGAGGCAACGGGGGTTTATCACCCGGAGGTTGAGGTGGAAATAGTAGATTTTTTACAGTGGACTCATCCTTATTTACATTCAGTGGGCAGATTTTGCTATATGCAGTGGGTTAAGGGACTTCCTTCCCTTTACGGGTATTTGTATCGTAAAACCCGTGATGAGAATAAGCTCTCCAACCTATTCAAAAAAATGAGATCATTTAGCACAGAGCGAATGCTTAAGCTTCTAGATACAGTCAAACCAACTGTGGTGGTCAGTACTTTTCCAGGTGCAGCAGCGGCTATGTCTTTTCTTAGGTCTAATCATTTGACAGATGTCCCTACTGTAACAGTCATTACAGATTATACAGATCATAGCTATTGGATTCACCCGCTTACGGACCGCTATATGGTCGGGGCAGAGCATGTCAAACAAGCGCTAGTAAGGCAACGCGTTCCTCATGAGAGTATTATAGTGACCGGTATTCCAATTAAGCTGTCCTTCACACTTTCGTATGATCGAATGATTTTGTGCCAGAAATACGGACTTGATCCGTCAGTGCCCATCGTTCTTATTATGGGGGGAGGAGACGGCATGATTGGAAAGCAGATGTCCACGCTTCTAAGATCAGAAGAGCTGTCACCCTCGATTCAATTTATTATTGTGTGCGGACGTAATAGCAAGCTAAGGCAATCCCTTGAAGAGGAAATAGGTGTGGAAAATAGTAAGATTCGTCATCGTGTCGTTATTACCGGCTTTGTAGATTATGTACATGAGCTTATGGCCATTTCGGATTTGATTGTGACCAAGCCTGGAGGCGTTACGATATCTGAGGCATTAGCGCTTGAGCTACCAATGATTCTATATAAGCCGATTCCTGGGCAAGAGCAGGAAAATTCCGCATACCTGGTTCGTTTAGGAGCGGCACTGGAAGCACGAAATTCATCTGATCTGAAAAATAGGATTATACAAGCAATCGGTAGTGAGGCTCAGCTTGTAAACTTAAAGAACAATGCAAGGCTTAATAACAGAAAAGAGGGCGCAGCCGAAGCGCTGACAGCCATCTTAGAAACTCAAAACCACTTTATTCCTATTCCTGAGGATGCTCATATCGCTTATGCCAATGCTTAGAATAATGAAGCGGGAGTAAGCAATATACCGAGCACATCATCAAAAACTATAATTTAATCGTAATAGACCAACAGTTTTGCTGTTTGGTCTATTTTTTTACTTAAAAAGGCAAAAAATACAAGGATTTTGACGAATCATAGGGAATATTAAAGTTGTTATATCATTCTAGACCCAGGGTGATGATAAATTAAAAATATACTGTTCTCAGACGTCAACAATAAAATGCTAGTGCTCGATTCTTTCTTGAACCTTACTTCTGATGCGGTTTATGTTATGGATGTTGAAGGGAAAATACTTGAGGTTAATAAGAAGTTCGAGGAATTGCATGGTTGGACAAGGGAAGAGATTATTGGAAAAGAAATGCCTTTGACCCCGGCGGAACGGGCTGAGGCTGTTAAAGTGTACGAGCGGATTGTTCAGGGTGAAGAGGTAGAGGTTATAGATGCTGTGAAGTTTACCAAAGGCGGTACTTCTTTCTTCACGAACGTTACCATTTCACCAGTTTATAACAAAACCGGAGAGCTTATAGCTCTTGTTGTTATTGAGCGAGATATAACAGATCGGAAGAAGGCAGAGGATCGGCTCAGGGAAAGCGAGGAACGTTACCGAGTTCTGGTGGATTGTTCACCTGAGCCTATTGTCGTATATGAGGATTATATTATCGTGTTTGTTAATCCTGCGGCAGTTAGGCTTGTTGGTGCAACTGATCCGGATCAGTTGATTGGCCAGCATATATTCCGCTTGATACACCCGGAGGATATTTCTGCTTTATATGAAGATCTGAATAGGGGATGTATGTTGGGCAAAGTTACTGAGGGGTTCGAACGAAGAATGATCCGGCTGGATAATCAAGTGATCTACGTTGAGTTCCGGGCTGTTCCTATTATTTTTCAAGGGGCTGAATCTGTTCAGCTCTTATTTCGAGATATGACTGCTCGGAAAAAGGCGGAGCTAAAGCTCGAGAAGCGGGAAATTGAATTCAGCTCTATGATGAAGCTTTCTCCCGAACCGGTAATGCTTCACCAGGCGGGGACTGTTACATTTGTGAATGATATGGCCATTAAGCTATTGAAGGGAAATTCTATCCACGATTTTATTGGCCAGCCGATCGTAAGTTTTTTCTGTCCGAGCTGTCATTCCATTATATTAGAACGGATGGTAGCAGTAGTTCATATTGATGGGTATATGGAGTTTGCCGAGTTTAAGCTAAAAAACCTGCTCGGAGAATTTATAAATGTAGAGATATCCTCGATTTGCGTGTACAAAGATCTTGATGAACCAATCGTCCAGCTTATCATTAGAGATCTAACGGAGCGCAAAAAAACGGAGGAAATGATTCGGAGGTCTGATAAGCTGTCGGTAGCTGGGGAGCTTGCTGCTGGTGTGGCGCATGAAATCCGGAATCCTCTGACGGCGTTAAAGGGATTTATGCAGCTATTGAAGGAAAAGAATACAGACTATGTGGATATTATGCTTGATGAAATAGATAGGATTAGTTATATCGTTAACGAGTTCCTTGGAATGGCTAAGCATCAAGTTTTGAATTTTGTGGATTGTGACTTACGAGACCTTATTGATTCCGTTATCGTATTTATGACTCCCCAAGCTATGCTTTTCAATGTACAGATGACATTTACGGCCTGCCCTATACCCCGTATTCAATGCGAGCCAAATCAAATTAAACAAGTGTTTATGAATGTTCTAAAAAATGCAATTGAGTCGATGCCTCGCGGGGGCCAGATTGAAATCTCTCTTTATAGAATGGACAACGGTAACATCATGTCCCGTATAGTTGATCAGGGCGTAGGGATTCCTGCCGAGAGAATGGAGAAGATCGGAGAGCCATTCTTCTCGCTTAAGGAGATGGGAACGGGTCTAGGTTTAATGGTCTGTCATCGTATTATTGAGGCACACAAAGGGAAAATCACGATTTATAGTCAAGTTAATCGTGGTACCTCATTGGAGATAGAACTGCCTACGGTTATGAGATGAAATAGTTGAAATAGCTAGCATAAATTAAAATGAAACTTTAATTATGAAATGTGTTGCATTCTTATGGGCACGTGTGTTATATTATATTTCTTGCTGTTGTTGCCAATGAAATTCACATTTCGACTGATGAAAATAGAAATTAAAGTTTCTATCTAATCGGAAGAAAATAAGGGTTGCAAGTTGCTGAGAGTTATGATAAGATATAATTCTTGCTTCGGAAACGACGCAAACAAGAAACAACAAATTGTTCTTTGAAAACTGAACATTGAGCGTAAGATGTGACTGATTGCCAGCGATGTTTCATCGCGCACAGTCGTCATAAAAAACGAACAAATCGTCGGAAGATGACTTCGGTTATCGGAAGACAAACCAGTTGTAAAGATTGAGCCTCAAAGGCTCTTTAATACCGGTGATTTCGACTCTCGGGATTCCTTTGGAACCCTGTCGTCGAAACACCTATTATGGAGAGTTTGATCCTGGCTCAGGACGAACGCTGGCGGCGTGCCTAATACATGCAAGTCGAACGGATCTTGTTTAGAAGCTTGCTTCTGAACTTGGTTAGTGGCGGACGGGTGAGTAACACGTAGGCAACCTGCCCATAAGATCGGGATAACATTCGGAAACGAATGCTAAGACCGGATAAACAATTTGATCGCATGGTCGAATTGGGAAACGCGGAGCAATCTGCGGCTTGTGGATGGGCCTGCGGCGCATTAGCTAGTTGGTGGGGTAATGGCTCACCAAGGCGACGATGCGTAGCCGACCTGAGAGGGTGAACGGCCACACTGGGACTGAGACACGGCCCAGACTCCTACGGGAGGCAGCAGTAGGGAATCTTCCACAATGGGCGAAAGCCTGATGGAGCAACGCCGCGTGAGTGAGGAAGGCTTTCGGGTCGTAAAGCTCTGTTGCCAGGGAAGAATAAGGGTGAGAGTAACTGCTCATCCGATGACGGTACCTGAGAAGAAAGCCCCGGCTAACTACGTGCCAGCAGCCGCGGTAATACGTAGGGGGCAAGCGTTGTCCGGATTTATTGGGCGTAAAGCGCGCGCAGGCGGTTCTTTAAGTCTGGTGTCTAAGTGCGGGGCTCAACCCCGTGATGCACTGGAAACTGGGGAACTTGAGTGCAGAAGAGGAGAGCGGAATTCCACGTGTAGCGGTGAAATGCGTAGAGATGTGGAGGAACACCAGTGGCGAAGGCGGCTCTCTGGACTGTAACTGACGCTGAGGCGCGAAAGCGTGGGGAGCAAACAGGATTAGATACCCTGGTAGTCCACGCTGTAAACGATGAGTGCTAGGTGTTGGGGGTATCATGCCCTCGGTGCCGAAGTTAACACATTAAGCACTCCGCCTGGGGAGTACGGTCGCAAGACTGAAACTCAAAGGAATTGACGGGGACCCGCACAAGCAGTGGAGTATGTGGTTTAATTCGAAGCAACGCGAAGAACCTTACCAGGTCTTGACATCCCTCTGAATCCTCTAGAGATAGAGGCGGCCTTCGGGACAGAGGAGACAGGTGGTGCATGGTTGTCGTCAGCTCGTGTCGTGAGATGTTGGGTTAAGTCCCGCAACGAGCGCAACCCCTAAACTTAGTTGCCAGCAGGTTAAGCTGGGCACTCTAGGTTGACTGCCGGTGACAAACCGGAGGAAGGCGGGGATGACGTCAAATCATCATGCCCCTTATGACCTGGGCTACACACGTACTACAATGGCCGGTACAACGGGCTGCGAAACCGCGAGGTGGAGCCAATCCCAACAAAGCCGGTCTCAGTTCGGATTGCAGGCTGCAACTCGCCTGCATGAAGTCGGAATTGCTAGTAATCGCGGATCAGCATGCCGCGGTGAATACGTTCCCGGGTCTTGTACACACCGCCCGTCACACCACGAGAGTTTACAACACCCGAAGTCGGTGGGGTAACCCGCAAGGGAGCCAGCCGCCGAAGGTGGGGTAGATGATTGGGGTGAAGTCGTAACAAGGTAGCCGTATCGGAAGGTGCGGCTGGATCACCTCCTTTCTAAGGAACCCTTCGGGGTTATAAAAGTCCATAGCTACCTCGGTAGGATGGCAATTCGTTTCTTACGCTCAAGTTCAGTTTTGAAAGAGCAATCTTTCAACCATCTTGTTTTCCTCGATTGTCAATCTTTGTGGGTTGAATCTTTGATCGAAAACATGATAATATGTTTTTCCCTGCCGAAGAAGCAGGAAATCTTGTACCTTGAAAACTGGATAGCGAAACAAAGCGCGAAAGAAGAGTAGTATCATCTATGCCTTACTAGTGTCTACTATGTATGCGTAGGAATACCGTTTCGTACGACTTCTGTAGGCACAGTGCTGTCGCCCATCATTGATGGGAGCCTAGTCACTGCGAATACAGCATAAGGGAGAAACGGTATTCCGGAGCATTGGTTAAGCTAATAAGAGCGCACGGAGGATGCCTAGGCGCCAGGAGCCGAAGAAGGACGCGACGAACAGTGATATGCTTCGGGGAGCTGTAAGTGAGCTTTGATCCGGAGATTTCCGAATGGGGAAACCCAGCTACCGTAATGGGTAGTTACCCTCGACTGAATACATAGGTCGTTGGAGGCACACCAGGGGAACTGAAACATCTAAGTACCCTGAGGAAAAGAAAACAAAAGTGATTCCGTCAGTAGCGGCGAGCGAAAGCGGAGAAGCCCAAACCTAAGAGCTTGCTCTTAGGGGTTGTGGGACGTCTCACATGGAGTAAGAAAAGAGAGTATTAGGCGAAGAGGTCTGGAAAGGCCCGTCACAGAAGGTAAAAACCCTGTAGCCGAAAGTACCCTCTCTCCGAGACGGATCCCGAGTACCGCGGGACACGAGAAACCCCGTGGGAATCCGGCAGGACCATCTGCCAAGGCTAAATACTTCCTGGCGACCGATAGTGAAGCAGTACCGTGAGGGAAAGGTGAAAAGCACCGCGGGAGCGGAGTGAAAAAGAACCTGAAACCGTGCGCTTACAAGAAGTCAGAGCCCGATCTAGGGGTGATGGCGTGCCTTTTGTAGAATGAACCGGCGAGTTACGTTCACGTGCAAGGTTAAGCTGATGAGGCGGAGCCGAAGGGAAACCGAGTCTGAATAGGGCGAATAAGTACGTGGTCGTAGACCCGAAACCGTGTGATCTACCCCTGTGCAGGGTGAAGGTGCGGTAACACGCACTGGAGGCCCGAACTCGTGAACGTTGAAAAGTTCTGGGATGACGTGGGGGTAGGGGAGAAATTCCAATCGAACTCGGAGATAGCTGGTTCTCCCCGAAATAGCTTTAGGGCTAGCCTCGAGGTAAAGCATCGTGGAGGTAGAGCACTGATTGGGTGCGGGGCCCGCCAAGGGTTACCAAGTCCAGTCAAACTCCGAATGCCATGTATGTATACTCGGGAGTCAGACAGCGAGTGCTAAGATCCGTTGTCAAGAGGGAAAGAGCCCAGATCATCAGCTAAGGTCCCCAAGTGTGTGTTAAGTGGGAAAGGATGTGGAGTTGCGAAGACAACCAGGATGTTGGCTTAGAAGCAGCCACCATTTAAAGAGTGCGTAATAGCTCACTGGTCGAGTGACTCTGCGCCGAAAATGTAACGGGGCTAAACACACCACCGAAGCTATGGCATGACACTTAGGTGTCTTGGGTAGGGGAGCGTTGTATGCGGGTAGAAGTCAGACCGTAAGGACTGGTGGACTGCATAGAAGTGAGAATGCCGGTATGAGTAACGAAAAGACAGGTGAGAATCCTGTCCGCCGAAAGCCTAAGGGTTCCTGGGGTAGGTTCGTCCGCCCAGGGTAAGTCGGGACCTAACGCGAGGCCGAAAGGCGTAGTGGATGGACAACAGGTTGAAATTCCTGTACCACCGTAATCCGTTATGAGCAATGGGGGGACGCAGGAGGAGAACGACGCAGACTGATGGAATAGTCTGTCCAAGCAGTAAGAGGTGAGTGTAGGCAAATCCGCACTCTAATACCTCAAGCTGTGATGGGGAGGGAAAATCACAGTACCGAAGGTCATGTACCCACGCTGCCAAGAAAAGCCTCTAGCCAGGAGAAGGTGCCCGTACCGCAAACCGACACAGGTGGGCGAGATGAGAATTCTAAGGCGCGCGGAAGAACTCTCGTTAAGGAACTCGGCAAAATGACCCCGTAACTTCGGGAGAAGGGGTGCCCCGGTAGTGTGAATAGCACGAGGGGGCCGCAGTGAAGAGGCCCAAGCGACTGTTTAGCAAAAACACAGGTCTGTGCGAAGCCGTAAGGCGAAGTATACGGGCTGACGCCTGCCCGGTGCTGGAAGGTTAAGAGGAGTGGTTAGGGGCAACCCGAAGCTATGAATTGAAGCCCCAGTAAACGGCGGCCGTAACTATAACGGTCCTAAGGTAGCGAAATTCCTTGTCAGGTAAATTCTGACCCGCACGAATGGCGTAACGACTTGGGCGCTGTCTCAACGAGAGATCCGGTGAAATTTTAGCACCTGTGAAGATGCAGGTTACCCGCGACGTGACGGAAAGACCCCATGGAGCTTTACTGTAGCTTGATATTGAACTTTGGTACGGTCTGTACAGGATAGGTGGGAGCCTTTGAAGGTGGAGCGCAAGCTTCACTGGAGGCGCCGTTGGGATACCACCCTGATCGTATCGGAGTTCTAACTCACTACCCTTATCGGGTAGGAGGACCGTGTCAGGCGGACAGTTTGACTGGGGCGGTCGCCTCCTAAAGAGTAACGGAGGCGCTCTAAGGTTCCCTCAGCGCGGTTGGAAATCGCGCGCAGAGTGCAAAGGCATAAGGGAGCTTGACTGCGAGACCTACAAGTCGAGCAGGGACGAAAGTCGGACTTAGTGATCCGGTGGTACCGAATGGAAGGGCCATCGCTCAACGGATAAAAGCTACCCTGGGGATAACAGGCTTATCTCCCCCAAGAGTCCACATCGACGGGGAGGTTTGGCACCTCGATGTCGGCTCATCGCATCCTGGGGCTGAAGTAGGTCCCAAGGGTTGGGCTGTTCGCCCATTAAAGCGGTACGCGAGCTGGGTTCAGAACGTCGTGAGACAGTTCGGTCCCTATCTGTCGCGGGCGTAGGAAATTTGAGAGGGGCTGTCCTTAGTACGAGAGGACCGGGATGGACGCACCGCTGGTGTACCAGTTGTTCCGCCAGGAGCATCGCTGGGTAGCCAAGTGCGGAAGGGATAAGCGCTGAAAGCATCTAAGCGCGAAGCCTGCCTCAAGATGAGATTTCCCAATTCGTAAGACCCCTGGAAGAACACCAGGTTGATAGGCTCGGGGTGGAAGCGCGGTAACGTGTGTAGCTGACGAGTACTAATCGGTCGAGGGCTTATCCTAACGAATAAACACTATTACATGCAAGACCACCACTCTTCTTCCTGCTTTGTTTCGCATCCAGTTTTCAAGGCGCAAGCTTTGTGAATGTATTTGTGACGACGTTGTCGACACAACTGGTCTGGTAATAATGGCGGAGGGGTTCCACGCGTTCCCATCTCGAACACGACCGTTAAGCCCTCCAGCGCCAATGGTACTTGGACCGCAGGGTCCTGGGAGAGTAGGACGTTGCCAGGCCAAATAGAAAGAAGCACTCAGCAATGGGTGCTTTTTTTGTGCTTTGGAATAGATGATTTCCATACTTTATAGCTGTAATGTAACCTGCAGAAGTGATGAAAAAAATCGCTAATCAGGCTTCAAGCCTCCCACCAAGATCAAAGTAGAGTGAAAAACATCGTACTTACGCCACCACAGTAGTTATTTGAGTAACATATCTCGTAGAAGCGATGAATAACATCGCTAATCGCACCTCAAGTAGCCCGCAAAGCAAGAAGTAGAATGAAAAACATCGTACTTACGACACCACAGCAGTTATTTGAGTAACATATCCCTCAGAAGCGATGTTTATCATCGCTATCCCAACCCCAAACTGCCCACTAAGCAAGAAGTAGAATGAAAACATCGTACTTACGCCACCACAGTAGTTATTTGAGTAACACCCCCCTCTGAAGCGATGAAAAACATCGCTAATCGGACCCCAAGCCCCCCGCCAAGCAGTAAGTAGAATGAAAAACATCGTACTTACGCTCCTGCAGCGGTCATTTGAGCAACATCTTCCGCAGCAGCGATGTTTATCATCGCTATCCCAACCCCAAACTGCCCACTAAGCAAGAAGTAGAATGAAAAACATCGTGCTTTCTTTAACTCATTGTAGCGTTTTGAGACTTTGGTGGGGACTTTGCGGATTTTCCTTGACTCATTGTAGCGTTTTGCGACTTTGGTGGGGACTTTGCGGATTTTCCTTGGCTAATTGTAGCGATTTGCGACTTTGGCGGTGACTGCTCGGCTTTTTCTTGGCTCATTGTAGCGATTTGCGACTTTGGCGGTGACTGCTCGGCTTTTTCTTGGCTCATTGTAGCGATTTGCGACTTTGGTGGGGACTCCTCGGCTTTTTCTTGGCTCATTGTAGGGTTTTGCGACTTTGGTGGGGACTCCTCGGCTTTTTCTTGGCTCATTGTAGCGTTTTGCGACTTTGGTGGGGACTTTTCGGCTTTTCCTTGGCTCATTGTAGCGTTTTGCGACTTTGGTGGGGACTTTGCGGATTTTCCTTGGCTCATTGTAGCGTTTTGTGACTTTGGTGAGGACTCCGGGGCTTTTTCGCAACCGCAGCAGTCTTTCGAGCAACATACCCTGCAGAAGCGATGAAAAATATCGCTATCTCAACCTCAAACCGCCAACCAAGCAGGAAGTACATTTAAATACATCGTACTTCCGCCCCCGCAGAAGCCATTTCAGTAACCAAAGGACTGAGAGACAGCAGTCACCGCTCGATACAAGCGCATACCGCCGTCCTAAAGCCAGCCACAACAGCCTATGCCTGTTCCTATTGATGGTAATAAGAAACTTCCTTAGACTCTAGACGGATAACACCTTCACCGAGCTCACGACGTAAGGTTAGTAAAATTCTGATGCGAGGTGTTAGTAGCCATAAATGCCAGTAAAGCATTGAAATAACGAGTGAGGAGTGCGCCCAAGGGTAGAACATTCCGGCCACGCAGCAGCCTACGAGGGTGAGATGGAAGTGGAGCCGACGAAACAGTGCTAATTGCGTGTCCATGATTGGTAGAGGGCCTACCCAGGGCCAGTCGCGGCGAAAGGTCCATCGTTTCTCTGATAACTGGTCAACCCTGCGTATCGTTATTTTTAGTACTAGGGCATGGACCACGAGCATAAGAACGGCTCCTACGACTGTGTAGATTAAGCCTATCCATCCATAGATAAAATATAAAGCCGTCACTACTAACAACGCTGTAGACATATAGCTATATTTGCTTTCAGGTCGTAGTGCTATTTTGCGAATAAGCTTATAATTATAGTAGGTTGCATCACGTGTTACAGCTGGGGCATCCAATCTAATCATACCTCCCTAACATAAAACAGGTTCTGTTTCTTACTATCGGATGATCACGAAGTTAATGTTATGTCTAGTATAGATTTCTTACTATGAATGCGTATATTTTCATAGAATTAAGATCATAATAGATGTATAACTAGGGAAAGGCAGGGATGTTCATGGAAGATAGCGAACGGAAAACCTGCATAGTATGTGGCGAAAACAAAGAAGAGGGAATCACTGTAGTTACTGAATTCATATGTACTTCATGCGAATCGGAAATGGTTCATACGAATACGGAAGATGAAAGATATCCTTTTTTTGTGAGACAATTAAAGCAGCTGTGGGTTCGATTTCATGCTTAATATTTAAGAGGCTTTATCGAGATTAACTCTCGGTAAAGCCTCTTTTTGTCGTTTGTGTGAAAAGGGGGATGTGAGCTTGCATTTATCATTTTGAATCCCTATAATTCTATTCACGCCCCAATAATGAACAGGTGATTATTAATGCAAATCCTTAAAGATGAAGTAAGAAATAAGATCATGAAGGCAGCTTTGCTGGAGTTTAAGCGTGAAGGCTATTTGAAGTCATCTATGCGCCAGATAGCACAGGTGGCGGGAATTACGAGCGGTAATATTTATCGCTACTTCACGAATAAGGAACAGCTATTCGATGCCATTGTCCAGCCTGTGAATGACCAATATACGTCTCATGTGTATGCCATAGGCCAGAAGGTGGCCAGTAGCCAAGCTCAAGATACTACCAATAAGCTTTTTTATTTCTATAACATAGAGCTCACCATTATTGAGTTATTCAAGAACTACAGTGAAGAGTTCATGATATTACTCAATCGTAGTGAGGGGTCAAAGTATGAGAGTGCAAAGTCTGACTTGGTAAATCTAGCATACGGTATTCTAGAGAGGGTGTTTAGCAGGGCTAAGGGATTGAATCGTCTTACAAGCGTTGAAGATACTGCACTAGCCCGCATGCTATCGTCAACAATCGTCGAAGGCTTATGTCTTATCCTAAGGGAGAATGATGAGGGCGATACGCTCAAGAAACTCATAGATCAGTTATTAACGGTCTATACAGAGGGAATTAACAAGCTTATTAAGCAAATGTAACATTAGAAGGAGTTATCATTATGAGACGAATTATTAAGTGGCGTTGGACAATCTTGATTATATGGCTGGTTGCGACCACGTTACTTGCGGTTTTTCAGCCTGATGTGAACAAGATATTGCATGACCGGGGTCAGGATCCACTTCCGAAGGGTAGCCCCTCCAAGGTAGCTAACGAAATGCTGAGCAAGATGAATGAAACGAATGGTATGAGCAACATCCTCATTTTCTTCAATGAAAATAAGCTGTCTGATGAGGATATGAAACAAATAGGCAATGGCCTGTTAAGTCTAAGAGCAAATGAATCGGAGCTTGGTATTAACCAGCTCATTGATCCGATAGCTATACCCGAGGCAAAGGCATCCCTGATTTCTCCGGACGGCACAACCTTAATGGCAAGCTTTATTCTGGAGAAGAACGGTCGAAGTGTTGATAGCATTAAAGAACAGTTCGAAGATGTACTGAAGGATGTAAAAGTTGAACATTATTTAAGCGGCGAGGATTTCATCCAGAATGACTATATCAAGGCATCGACTGAAGGGGTAGAGAAGAGCGCGGCACTGACCGTTATCTTCATCCTAGTCGTATTGGTTATCATGTTCCGCTCGTTCGTTATTCCTTTCGTGTCATTGATAGCGGTAGGCATATCCTACTTATGTTCAATGGGTATCGCGGCTCAAGTTATTGATAAGCTAGATTTCCCTATTACGAGCGTCACACAAATGCTTCTAGTTCTTATCCTGTTCGGTATAGGTACCGACTACAACATACTTCTTTTCAACCGATTCAAAGAAGAATTGGCGAATGGAAGCTCTGTAGACGATGCAATCGTTACTTCCTACAAAACAGCTGGAAAAACGATTGTATACAGTATCCTAACTGTATTTATCGCGTTCGCGGCACTTAGCTTCTCCGAATTCGGAATTTACAAGTCCGCTAACGTAGTCGCTATAGGCGCTGTCGTCCTCGTCTTAGAGATCTTGACACTAACTCCATTCCTTATGAAGACTCTAGGAACGAAGCTATTCTGGCCTTCTAAGAAGGTTACAGGGCATAAGGATAGCAAATACTGGTCGAAGCTAACTGAAATATCCGTGAAGCACCCGGTTGTTACTACAGCTATTATTGTTATTCTTCTTATTCCAGTCATTTTGACAAGTGGTCAGAAGCTGAGCTTCGATCAATTGAAGGAGCTAGGAACTGGTCATCCTTCTACTAAAGGATTTAGCTTGGTCGGAGATCACTTCAGCCGTGGGCAGGCTCTACCAACAACAGTTGTTATCTCAAATGAGAAAGCTATGGATAACAATGAAGCATTGGCTACTGTCGACAAGCTTACTAATAAGCTTAAGGCGATCGAGGGAGTCGTATCTGTTTCCAGCGTTACACAGCCACAAGGTGCGCCGATTGATTTCTTCTATGCTACTGGGGAGTTGGAGGCAGATGGTTCTAAGAAGTTCTTCATCCCTGATCAGGTTCTGAGCAGCCCTGATTTCCAAATGTCGGCGGCTAACTACTTTTCTAAGGATCACCTGATTACGAAGATGATTGTTATTCTGAAAGACGATCCGTATTCACCTGCAGCTTTGGATACAATTGAACAAATCAATGAAGAGACAGAGGCAACTCTGAAGGGTTCGTCACTAACGAATGCGGTATTCGGAGCAGCAGGTCCAAGCTCCACAACATACGATATGAACAAAGCCCAAGTTAAAGCATTTAATGGGACAGCAGTCATTGTAATCATTAGCGTATTTATTGTTCTGTTGTTCGTCATTCGCGCCTTCTGGCCAGCTATATACATCATTCTTTCATTGCTTGCTTCTTACTATGTAGCTATGAGTGCATCGAAGCTGGTTACGGAGTATGTAATAGGGGCAGATGGAGTATCATCCTTCGTTCCCTTCTTCTCCTTCATTGTCATTGTGGCGGTGGGAGTCGACTATAGTATTTTCCTCATGATGAGGTTCAAAGAGTATGGAAAAATAGCACCGAAGGAAGCAATCGTCAAATCCGCGAAAAGTGTTGGAGGAGTCATTGTATCCGCAATGATTATTCTAGGCGGTACGTTCGCAACATTAATTCCATCCGGTCTAGTGCTTCTCATTGAGCTTGCCGCGGCGGTTATTGTAGGCTTAGTCGTACTTTGCTTCATTTTACTGCCAATGCTTGTACCGGCTCTAATCGTACTTCCAGAATCCTTGAAGAAAAAACGTTCAAAAGACAAAGCAGCTAGCTAAAAATAACAGCAAAAGTAACAAATATAAGGGACAACGAGCTAATCGTTGTTCCTTTTTTTTTATTTGTCTATAATGATAACGATTCGTAAAATTACCATTAATGTATTTGTATTGGTGAGCTAGGGGGCATTTGATTGTTGGAAGATAGAGAAAGGGCACCGCTATATGAAGCACTAGTTGCCCATGACAAATTAAATATGCATGCCTTTCATGTGCCTGGACATAAACAGCGTCCGATAGAGGGAGATGCGCAAGCTATAGCCTACTATGATAAGCTACTTTCCTTAGATGTAACGGAGCTTTCTGATACCGACGACTTGCATCACCCGGAAGGGCCGTTGGTGGAAGCGCAGCAGCTAGCAGCTAACTGCTGGGGAGCGGAAGAAACACGGTTTCTAGTAGGAGGAAGCACGTCGGGTAATCTCGCAATGATTATCGGTCTGTGTCACCCGGGCGACCTAGTTATTGTTCAACGCAATGTTCATAAGTCGATGGTTCATGGCATTATGATGGCAGGTGCTAGAGCTGTTTTACTGCCTCCGGATATAGATTCAGCTTCTGGATTAGCAACAGTGCCCGCAGAGAGCTTGCTTAGAGCTTCACTTGAGCGGTACCCCGAAGCGAAAGCAGTCATCCTCTCATCACCGAATTACTATGGTATGAGCTCTGATCTAAAACCACTCATCCAAGCTGCACATAGCTTCGGAATTCCTGTATTGATCGACGAGGCGCATGGACCCCATTTCGGACTGCACCCCTTATTTCCACAATCCGCATTACAGGCTGGCGCAGACGTAGCCGTGCAATCTACGCACAAGATGCTCTCAGCCATGACAATGGGGGCTATGCTGCATATGCAGGGGAATCGGCTTCCAAGACCATCTATTCGCCAAGCTTTAACAATGGTGCAAAGCTCTAGTCCATCTTTTCCGATCATGGGCTCTTTGGATTTGGCGAGGTGGCAGCTTCATACTCAAGGGGAAAAAGCGTTTATTTCACCACTTGAAGCAGTAAATTTGGCAACAAAAGGATTAAATGACACGTCCATTAGAGCAATAGGATATGGAGAGTATGCTAGCAGCAATATCTCATATGATCCTCTAAAGCTTGTTTTGTTTGATGCTACTTTTACGCTGAGCGGCTTTGAACTAAAGGATGAGCTTCTGCACAGAAAATGTGTGGCTGAGATGGCAGATTCGACTTACGTTGTGATGGCTTTTGGAACAGGCTCTACTAAAGAGGATGGCGAATGCTTAAGTGCGGCTTTGAAGGCTATTTCTGACAAGATATCTAACAAGATTTCTGGCAAGTCGGAAAGCAATCAAGCTGCACACTCAATCTCAAAGCAGAGGATAGTTAATCCATATAATGGGGAAATTACTGTGCCGGAGCCGGTATTCATCGGTCGTAAAATGGAGCCTACGCAAGCTATTCGATTAGAAGACAGTGTTGGGTCCATTTCAGCAGAATGGGTTATCCCTTATCCACCTGGTATACCTGTGCTTTATCCAGGCGAGACGATTACATCTGAGATCATATTGCAATTACAGCATTGGAGGCATGAAGGAGCGCAGATTCAAGGGGCACAAGACGCTGAGCTCCAATATATCCAAGTTCAGGTGGACAAATGAGGTTTAGTGAAGGGGAACGGAATGAATAATACGGATGCAAGGAAAGATATTCGTAAAATGATCGGCTGGATTACAGGAGGAGCTGCAGCTGCTCTAATCATAGCTTTAATAATGGTATCCCCCGTCATTGGAATAGCGGATAGCGGGGATTTCGGTCGTGTATTAGGCATCACCGGATTAAAGGTGCTTAACCCGAGTGAAACATATGAACAGTTATATTTTAATTATGCGCATCAGAACTTCGGGTATGGCGGATTTACTGTCGGCGGGTACGTATCCACTCATATTATTCTGGTTGCGCTAGCGGGACTACTTGGAAGAATAATTAATGGGGAAGTATTTGATATACGTGTTCTAGGTGTGTGCTATTCAGTCTTTTTCATATGGGCATTGGTTCTAATGGTTAGAAATGCTCCTAAGGCAGAAAATCAGAGAAATACCGTCATTCTGGCAGCTGTAATGTCTCTGTGTTTATTGTTCGTGTTTGGTGATATCGGATATTTAGCTTATTTCCAATCGTTCTTTGGCGAGCCATACGCACTCATTGCTATGCTGCTAATGGTGGCTTCCGCAATTGCGTTAGCAGGATCAGATCGACCGTCAGGCAAGCTGCTTGCCTTATTCGTAATTGCTGCATTAGCAGTAGCAACCTCGAAAATACAAAATGCACCGCTGGGGTTCGCGTTCGCACTATTAGCGTGGAGAATATACAGCCTACGATCAGATATGAAATGGAGACGCCAAGCATTAATTGGTGTAGCTGTTCTCGTCCTAGGCTCGGCACTAATGATTATTGTAGCTCCGGATAGGCTGAAGAATACGAACTTATACCAATCTATTTTCTACGGCGTATTGAAGGGCTCGAGCAATGTAGAAAAAGATATGGAGGAGCTTGGTATACCTGAGAAGTACGCCGTGCTGGTGGGAACGAATTATTTTCAGAAGGATATCGCTATTCCACAAAATGATCCCGTCTTAAGGGAGGAAGTGCTGGAGAAGCTCAGTCATAAGGATATCGCCATGTATTATTTGCGCCATCCGTCGAGATTTATAGAGAAGCTGGACAAAGCAGCGGCGAACTCCATGTTTATAAGACCTAATTACCTGGGTAATTACGATCAATCCGTCGGTAAGCCACCCAAGACATTGAATTATAAATATAGTGGTTGGAGCCAGTTTAAACTGAAACATATGCCACGAAGCTTAGCATTTTACGTTGGGCTATATGTTCTTTATTTGGCTGTATTGGGCACTCTGTGGTGGAGAACCGCTTCTAGAAGAGTTCGATTGGTTGCAGAAACGTTAGCAGTTGTCGCCTTAGCCGGTGTATTTTCCTGTATCGTACCTTTAATCGGAGATGGAGAAGCGGATTTGGGTAAGCATTTGTTTATGTTTAACGTCTGCTTTGATATGATGGGAGTAAGTATAGTAATGGGGGCAGTCTACGGGCTGCTTAAGCTGATTGAACGGAAAAGGCCGATTTAAGGGTTGTCGTTGAAAGGGGAAAGCTCTAGTGCGAGGCGGATCATTCATTACAATAGAAGGCGGAGAAGGAGCGGGCAAGACAACGCTTATTCAAGCTTTAGCGGTTAAAGCGCAGCAACAGGGCTATGAGGTCATGATTACTCGGGAGCCTGGAGGCATTCCGATAGCCGAAGCTATACGCACGGTCATCCTACAGAAAGAGAATACCGCTATGGATGCACGTACGGAAGCCTTGTTATATGCAGCCGCACGCAGGCAGCATCTGGCTGAGAAGGTTATGCCCGCTTTGAACCAAGGAACAGTCGTAATCTGCGACCGTTTTGTCGATAGCAGCTTAGCTTATCAAGGGCATGCTCGTGGACTAGGCTTTGATGCTGTGTGGGAGATTAACCGATTCGCAACGGAGGGCTGTATGCCGGATCTAACGCTCTATTTGGATTTGGATCCAGAGATCGGACTTATGCGAATTGAGAAGAACAGTGATCGAGAGGTGAATCGTCTTGATCTGGAAGGCTTGGCGTTCCATCGTCTTGTTAGGGAAGGCTTTAAGCTGGTTGAAGAACGGTTCAAGGAACGGTTTATTACGCTGGATGCATCGGAAAGTCCAGATCAGGTTGTCGAGAAGGCTTGGCAGTATTTAGAACACAAACTGCTTACTCGCAAAGATGAGAATTAGAACGGCTTGACTGTTCCTAAGGCGTGGAAATACGTTTTTACAAAAAAGAGGATTTTGGCGCAGGAGTGTCCAATTTAAATAAGAAGCGACAGACCCCATTAATGAAATTAGAGGAGGGCCTGAACAATGAAATTACTAATTGCAGTCATTCAAGATAAGGATAGCAATCGATTGTCCAATGCGCTTATTAAAGAAGGGTTTCGGGCAACCAAGCTTGCCAGTACCGGAGGATTTCTTCGCGCAGGAAACACGACGTTCCTAATTGGAATCGAGGATGATCGAATTCAAAGCGCTTTAGATGTTATTCGTTCTAGCTGCAAAGTACGTGATCAGCTTGTTACTCCTGTATCCCCTGTAAGTGGAGCAGCAGATTCCTACATCCCGTTCCCTGTTGAGGTTCAAGTTGGTGGAGCAGCCGTATTCGTGCTTCCAGTTGAGCAGTTCGAACACTTCTAATGTAGCCGGGTGGTGAATGGATATGAAAATCCAAACGGGTTTCTATCCTGTCAATAAGACATTAATGCGCGGAGAATTAGCCAGCAGACCGGCTCAGGCACAGAGCTTCGGTGACTTGATGCAGCAGAACGAAGAGCAGCGGACTCATGAGGAGCTTCAACGAAAGCTGGAGGACATTCACCTGCAAGGAGAACGCTTAAATCGCTCAATGACGATTAGGGAGCTAGTTCTTTACAGGCAAATGGTTAAAGGATTTCTTGAGGATACCGTTCGCCGCGGGGTTGCCCTAAGGGAAACGAAAGGCTGGGACCGCCGAGGTCGTGGCAAAAGATATAAATTGCTGGAAGAAGTAGATGAGATGCTGATAGCTATGGGGGAAGAGCTGCTGAAGAGTGAAGAAGGCAGAATTGATCTACTCCAGAAGGTCGGCGAAATTCGTGGTATTTTGATTAATCTAGTTTTCTAAGGGTAACTGATTGAACGGCGTGTTTACTCGTCAATCAGTTGTCACGGATTCGACTATCCAAGCTACGGACTTGTGCTAGCAGGGTAGTCGTAACGGAGGAGTACGCTTTATGAGTTTTCAACAAATTTCTGGACAGGATCGGGCAAAGGCTTTATTGCAGAATGCATTAGCCACTCGTAAAATCGCTCACGCCTATTTATTCGCAGGACCCTCTGGCTCAGGTCGCAGGGAAATGGCAAATGCCTTTGCCCAGGCTTTGTTCTGCGAGAGAGGCGGGAATGATGCCTGCGGTGAATGCTTGGAATGTCGAAAGATACTACATGGCAATCATCCGGATTTACATGTAGTCAGTCCTGACGGTGCTACTGTCAAGATTGAACAAATTCGTGTTTTACAGCGAGAGTTATCTTATCGGAGTGTCGGAGCGGGCTATAAGGTTTATATTATTGAAGGCGCTGAGACAATGACAGTGCCGGCAGCCAATAGCTTGCTTAAGTTTTTGGAAGAGCCACCTTCTCCTGTAGTTGCCATTCTTATATCACCTAGCGCACAAACGGTACTTCCAACCATTTTATCTCGGTCACAGCTCATTGCTTTTGTGCCAGGAGACCGGGAAGCACTAGAGAAAGCATTGGTTGCAGAGGGTAAACCACCACTTCTATCACGTGCCGCAGTAAATCTGGCATCAGGGCTAAATGCCAGTAGAAAATTGGTAGAAGAGAATTGGTTTGCAGATATCCGAAACGTAGTGATACAATTGGGTAAGGAGAATCCGACCCGGTTCACTGCGAGTCTGCTTCAAGCGCAGCAGCAGGTTATTAAAACGGATCTCTCAGAACATGTCGAAACCTTGCTACAGCTGTTAGCTTTGTGGTATAGAGATATGATTTATGCAATGACCGACCGTCATAATCAGATGGTGTTTCCCGATCAAGGGGAATGGATCTCGAAGCAGGCCTGGAGCCGTTCCATTCAATCATGGGTTACGGTGATGGAGTCTGCATTGATGGCGGCAAGACGAATAAAGGCTCATGTGTCGCCGCAATTGGCGCTAGAGCAATTTCTGGTGAACGTGCGGGAGGGATAGATTTGTACGATGTGGTGGGAGTCCGCTTCAAGAAAGCGGGCAAAATCTATTATTTCGATCCCGCCGAGCATCCGGTGTCCAAAGATCAGCATGTCATCGTGGAAACGGCGCGTGGCGTAGAATACGGCAAAGTCGTCGTTGGACCGAAGACGGTAGAAGAATCGGATGTCGTTCTTCCTTTGAAGAAAGTCATTCGGATAGCAGGTGATCCCGATGCGAAGACGGTGGATGAAAACCGCGGAGCAGCAAAGAACGCTTTTACCGTTGGCCTGCAGAAAATTAAGGATCACGCGCTGAAGATGAAGCTCGTGGACGTGGAATACACGTTTGACCGGAACAAAATCATCTTTTATTTTACAGCCGAAGGACGCGTCGATTTCCGGGAACTCGTCAAGGATTTGGCTGGTGTATTTCGAACCCGCATAGAGCTGCGGCAAATCGGCGTACGGGATGAAGCAAAGATGCTCGGCGGAATCGGTCCGTGTGGGCGTGTACTCTGTTGTTCTTCTTGGCTTGGGGATTTCGAGCCAGTCTCGATTAAGATGGCGAAGGACCAGAATTTGTCGCTGAATCCAACGAAGATATCAGGGCTATGCGGCCGCTTGATGTGCTGTTTGAAATATGAGCACGACAATTACGAGAGTGCTAAGGAAGAATTGCCTGCAGTAGGAAGATTGGTTGTTACCTCTATGGGTGAAGGTAAGGTAGTTGGAATTAATGCAGGCAGTAGAAGTGTACACGTTCAGTTGTTCGACTTAGGTAAGGTGAAAGAGCTACCATTTGACGACGTCGTCTTGAAATAATTTGTGACGACTGTACGAGATGATTTATCATTGTAATCAGTCGCACTTGTTAATCGACACAATCGGGTGCCTTGAGGTGGATAGTTGTTCATGAAAGACATTTTCCTTCGCGTGGATGAACTCGAATCGCATATGGGCACGATTCATGCCGATTTAGGTACGCTTAAGCTGAAGATCAAGGAGCTGCTGGAAGAAAATCAACAGCTCAGGATCGAGAATCAGCAGTTAAGAAAAGTGCTCAAGCGGGAAACAGAACCCGCAACAACCCAGGAAGCGGCGGAAGAACCGGCTGCCGTCAAGGGAGACAAGCTGTCTCTTGCTATGCCTGTGGGTGAGGGCTATGATAATCTAGCTCGTCTTTATCATGAAGGCTTCCATATTTGCAACGTGTACTACGGTCATTTGCGAATGGAAGGCGATTGCTTATTCTGTTTATCTTTCTTAAGTAAATAGTATCGTAGGAAGCAGCGACCTTTCGAGGACTCGCTGCTTTTTTTATATGGCCAGCAGGGCTCAGATTGCGATAGAGGAAGGAATCAAGTAAGCTAAGGGACGTAAACAATTGTTAGAGGAGGTGCGCTGTAGTATGGATTTGAATCCCTTGAAGGAGTCGAAGCCGGTCTTGTTACCTGGAGAGAGGCTGGACGATTTGCTCACTCACAGCTTAAAGATTATCCAGAGCTCTGAAGTATTTAGCTTCTCGCTCGACGCTGTGCTGCTTGGGCGATTCGCAGGAGTGCCTCCGCGTGGGCGAATACTTGATCTATGTACGGGTAACGGGGTAATACCGATGCTGCTCACGACTCGAACTGATGCTTTAATTGATGGCGTGGAAATTCAACCCCGACTAGCCGATATGGCACGGCGTAGCGTTCAATTAAATGAACTATCCCATAAAGTTAATATTATTGAAAACGATCTGCGTGTATGGAAGCCGGAAGGCGAGTTGTACGATGCAGTTACAGTTAATCCGCCATACTTGCCTTTGCAGAGTGGAGATCACAAAGAAAATCATCATCAAGCTATGGCACGTCACGAGATCGGCTGCAAGCTGGAGGATGTTGTTGCTGCTTGTGCGAGGTCAGTTCGTATTGGCGGCCGAGTATCTATGGTTCATCGTCCCTCAAGGCTCATTGACATTGTTGATCTAATGAGACGCTACCGTATCGAGCCAAAGAGAATACGGTTTGTGCATCCGCGGAAGGAAGCGGAGTCAAACATGGTATTAATAGAAGGAACACGCGAGGGTAAGCCTGAGGTTCGGTTATTGCCTCCGCTAATCGTCTATGAGGAAGACGGAGAATATACCCAGGAGCTACTGGCTGTATTCTATGGTCAAGCTGCTGAGCTGCCTGACTTCCGACGAAATAATGGACGAGCACCTGTAGTAGGTAAGACGGGGAAGGGGACGGAAATTGATGACTGAGGATTTGAGCAAAGCAACCATTCAACGAAGCTTCACAGCACGTGAGACTCCAGGAACGCTGTATTTAGTTGCGACACCTATTGGCAATCTAGAGGATATGACCTTTCGTGCGATTCGAACGCTGCGTGAAGTCCAGCTTATTGCAGCAGAGGATACCAGACAAACGAGAAAGCTACTGACGCATTTCGAAATTCAAAATCGATTAGTTAGCTATCATGATCACAACAAAGAGGCAAGTGGACCCGAGCTCATTCGCTTGCTAGAGGAAGGACAGAGCATTGCGCTCGTTAGCGATGCGGGTATTCCGGCTATCTCTGATCCAGGTGCTGACTTAGTGAGAGCAGCTATTGCACAAGACATTCCTGTCGTTCCGATTCCGGGAGCCAATGCTGCCTTGTCGGCACTTATCATTTCAGGGCTTCCGACCGATCGATTCCTATTCGTGGGCTTTCCTCCTCGCGAGCGCAAGGGGCTTAATAAATTTTTGGATGGATTTGAGGAAGAGCGCGGATCAATTATTTTCTATGAATCTCCTCATCGGGTTAAGAAGACACTTGCTCTTATTGCTGAGCGTTGGGGTAATCGCAAGATGGCTATCGTGCGTGAATTAACTAAGAAGCACGAGGAAGCGGTTAGGGGAACTGTGATAGCTTGCTTAGAGCATGTCGAGCAAATTCCGCCACTCGGAGAGTGTTGTATTGTAATAGAAGGTAAATCTGCGAACGAGGGTTCAACGGGAGAGAATGACGGTCAATGGTGGTCATCCTTAACTTTGGCACAGCACGTTGTTCATTACGAAACCCTTCAATTAAATCGTAAGGAAGCAATGAAGTCTGCAGCTGTGGATAGAGGAATATCTAAACGAGATGTCTATCAGGCGTTGCTTAATGATACGGAAGAATAAAAGGGCAAAAAAAATCCTCCCGATATCAGGTTCGGGAGGTGTGCAAGGAGTATAAAAAGGTTGGAATTAACAGTTATTAGAATACAATTTTCATTATAAACTATTTTCTTTAATTTGTCACAGGTGAAGGTAAATCCTTCAAACATTCTCTGCAAACAATTTTTCCTTTGAAATATGTAACGTTTTCTGCATTGCCACAGAAGATACAAGCTGGCTCGTATTTCTTAAGCATGATGCGTTCTCCGTCTACATAAATCTCAAGAGCATCTTTCTCTCCGATGCCTAGCGTACGACGCAATTCAATCGGAATAACCACCCGACCTAGTTCATCAACTTTACGCACAATTCCTGTGGATTTCATCATTTGGTAATACCCCTCTCATCAGGTTAAAATAAAAACAAACGGACCACCAAATGCAGAGTTTGTCCGTATTCGCCAGCATTCGACAAAGTTCTCTGTTTTCCGATTACTATCGTACCAACCATTCCCATAAAAGTCAACCTATTATTGATAGAATTGAAGTACCCGAACCGCTACAAAACCTATAAAATAAGGCGATATCAAGAACATGTGGGCTATCTAAAAGGGGTCTAGTAAAAGGAAAGCGTTTTACGACATTATTCGACAAAATTCGATATATTATCGTTGTTTTGTCGAATGATGATCCTATTTGAGGTGATGACTATGCTCAAGGAGCTGCAAGAAGAGAAGGTGTTTAAGGATCCTGTTCATAATTCCATCTACGTGCAAGATTTGACCATCTGGAAGCTCATTAATACGCCAGAGTTCCAACGTCTTAGAAGAATACGCCAGCTAGGCACCTCCTATCTTACTTTCCATGGAGCGGAGCATAGTAGATTTTCCCATTCTCTGGGTGTATATGAAATTACTCGGAAAATTATTTCTCAATTTGAGCGTAATAGATATGCCGATTGGCCGCAAGAGGAAAAATTACTAAGTCTTTGCGCCTCCCTGCTGCACGATGTAGGCCATGGGCCGTTCTCTCACTCTTTAGAAGAGATCTTTCATATCGATCATGAGCAATGGACCTGTGAAGTTATACTGGGCGATACAGGAATTAATCAGATTTTAAGACAGGTTGACCCACAATTCCCGGAAAAAGTAGCCTCTGTTATTCGTAAAAAATATGAGAAGCCGATTGTTGTAAGCCTCGTGTCGAGCCAGCTGGATGCTGATCGTATGGACTATTTATTGCGTGACGCTTATTTTACAGGAGTAAATTACGGCACCTTTGATATAGATCGTATTCTTCGTATGCTTCGTCCATATAAAGGTAAAATTGTCGTAAAAGAAAGCGGAATGCATGCGGTAGAAGATTATTTAATGTCTCGCTACCAGATGTATTGGCAGGTGTATTTTCACCCTGTAACTCGAAGCTCAGAAATCATTCTTCGACAAATTTTTAGAAGGGCAAGTGAGCTTCATGGGGAAGGCTATGAATTCGGTTTCATGCTTCCTCCAATCCGTGAATTATTGGAAGGATCAATTACGCTGCATCAATACCTAAAGCTGGATGAGGCCATGCTGCAGACGGTATTCGGACAATGGTCTGACGAGCGGGACGAGCTGTTGTCAGATTTATGCAGACGGTTCTTAAATCGACAGCTCTACAAGTATGCTGAGCTTGAGAGTGAGGACAAAAATTGGCTTGAGAGTATTAGACACGAGTGGCAGGAAATCGGGTTGAATCCGGACTATCATATGGAATTTGATACACCTATGGACTCCCCTTATGCGATCTATAAACCAGGGGCTTTACCAGATAGTAAAGAGAAGCCTCCTATCCTTCTTTTGAATGAGCATGAGCAGTTGACAGAAATATCTGTTAAGTCCGATATTATTCGATCTATTGCCGGACTTCACCGTGGGAAATACTACATTTATTATCCGGAGGAGAGAGTGCTCCCTCACGTTGAAAAGCTCAGTTTGGAAACACGTAAAAAACTATCTATATAATAGAAGGAGACAACTTCCGACATGCTCATCGACACCCATGCACACCTTGATTCTTCTAAGTTCGACAACGATCGCGATGAGGTCATCTCCCGTGCTCTAGAAGCGGGTGTAGACACAATAGTTAACATTGGATTTAACCGCGAGACGATACCCACAACGATGTCTTTGGCAGAAAAATATGATTTTATTTACGCTGTCGTAGGGTGGCACCCTACGGATGCGATAGATATGAATCTTGTTGAGGATTTGGCCTGGATTGAACAGCTTTGCAGTCATCCCAAAGTCGTAGCTATTGGTGAGATCGGACTTGATTATTACTGGGATACATCACCCAAAGATATCCAGCAGACTGTATTTCGTGAACAGATTCGATTAGCTAGACGTTTGAACAAACCCATTGTTATTCATAATCGCGATGCTCATGAAGATATATTGCGTTTGCTTAAAGAAGAGAAGGCCTCTGAAGTGGGCGGAATCATGCATTGCTTCTCGGGAAGCTGGGAAACGGCCAAGCAATGCCTTGATATGAACTTCTATATTTCCTTCGGAGGTCCAGTCACATTCAAGAATGCAAGGGTTCCTAAAGAGGTGTTAGAGCGTGTTCCGCTCGATCGTTTGCTACTAGAAACAGATGCTCCTTATTTGACCCCTCATCCCTATCGGGGAAAGCGGAATGAATCGGCTTATGTTCGTCTTGTTGCGGAGACAGCAGCGGAGATAAAGAGGCTTTCTTTGGAAGAAATTGCTAAAATAACGAGTGAAAACGGTCGTCGCTGTTTGGGTATAACGAGATAAACGGAATATAAGTGAGAAAAACAGACCGGTACGAAGAAAAAACTGGCTTTTGTCGCTGATAATGATAAACTACTGGTCAATTTCGGTCAAAATGGGGAAATTCGTCCATTGTACCTTCTTTACACCGTTGGTAAGTAGAGGTTATTATCAACAACAGAAGTTCGAATATGACATTCCTTTTCCAGTGCGCTAAATCTCCCAAATGGGAGAGTGGGGGACCCAACGCAGCGACGATTTTATACATTGTCCAAAGCGGTCCGAGCAATCTTGGGGTGAATTTTGCAAGTGACATTGACAAGGCTCTAGCTGAGTATCTTGTCATGCATGTAGCAAATAGGGCAACTCTCTTTGTCCGAATCCGACAGCTAACCCCGCAAGCGTTATAGAGAGAGGTCAACCTCGTGCCGCGCTATTTCCCTTACATTCTACTACAAGCGGAAGCCACGAACAGGTCCTCTGTCTCGATGGCTTTTTGTGTTGAAAAAAAGGGTAGTAGGTGCTTGTACCTCTTGTATAAGCCTGTACGAACTGGTTAAGGCGGCGCTTAGATTTCACAGCTTGAATCTGCCAATTCTTGTCTGGAGGATAAGTGTCGATATCAAAATTGGATTAGTCGCGTCAGACAATAGTCATGTATCACAGTCGACGACGGGGCTATGAGGAGGAGCGAGAAAATGGGCGTTATTCCTGTTAGGGAAACCCATGATCCACGACCGACCGGCAAGCTTTTCGCACTGCGGTGGAAGCCTGAGCATGTGCGCGCAGTATTATTAGGCGCAATTCTTGTGTTTGCCATCACGATCATGTTCATGTCCTTGCTGCAGAAAGCAGCTACTAAGAGCATCACGATTATCGATAACGGTATTGCCTCCGTTTTCGTAACCCAAACATCGAACGTACTCGGTTTCCTCGAGGAACAGGACATACAAGTTGGACCGAATGACCGCCTCTCCTTGCAGCTTGCAGATCCTCTTAAAGAGGGAAGTCAGATCGTAATTGATCGTGCGGTAGGAGTTACAATCAAGGCGGATGGCAAGAAGGAAGTTGCCTACACAATCGAAGACACGGTTGGGGGAGTCATAAGCGAGTTGAATATTTCACTGAATGATGAGGATCGGGTATCTCCGGCACTCAGCAGCCCATTGAAGGATGGGATGACCGTATCGGTCGTTAGGGTGCGTAAAGAAGTCGTAGAGACCAAGCGCCCAATCGCATTTACGGTAGTGGAGCAGAAGAACAAGGACCTAGAAACAGGCAAGCAAAAGGTAGTCACAACGGGGAAAGATGGACTTGTTGTGCTCAAGACAGAACGAGTTTATGAAGATGGTAAGCTGGTTAGCCAAGAAATGATTGAGAAGACTATTGCACAGCCTGCCGTGCAGCAGGTCGTTGCTATTGGCACGAAGAAAAAGCCTGAGGTTGTCACACTTTCTTACAACGGAAAGCCCTCTTCAGCTGAAGCCAAGACCGTTAGTCTGAATGGTAGAAGCGTCAAGGTTAAGCGTATGCTTAGCAATGTCACGCTTACCGCGTATTCTGCAGGGGAAGCCTCAACAGGTAAATCCAAAGGTGATACAGGCTATGGTATAACCTCTTCAGGTGCAGTTGTGCAGGAAGGTCGTACGATTGCGGTAGATCCTAAAGTTATTCCTATCGGATGGTGGGTTTACATTGAGGGCATCGGGTTTAGAAGAGCGGAAGACACAGGTAGCGCGGTCAAAGGTAAGAAGATCGATGTTTATTATGACAGCGAGAAGCATGTCAATAAGTTTGGACTGAAGCGTGGATACACGGTTTATGTCATTGGCCCTGTTAAGCCTTCTGCGGATTAATTAGCTACGTTTCGTAAGGAACTCATATATAAATCATGATCGGGAAGAAGCTGAAGGGCTTCCTCCCGATTTTTTCTTTGGTTCTTCGCGCGCGCCTAGCCAAGCTGGGAGACAAATAAAGTACCCAAAAGTGCCAAAGTGCCAAAGTGCCAAAGTGCCAAAGTTCCAAAGTTCCAAAGTTCCAAAGTTCCAAAGTTCCAAAGTTCCAGTGTCCCCCACCCCCCGCTAGTCGTGACAAGAAAAGTACGATGTAATTCATCGCTAATAGCAAGTAGGTGTGCCGCCAAACACACAATAGCGATGTTTATGATCGTACTTGCTACACAATAGGCTCTGCATCTGATCATTTTCGTCGAAGTAGAATGTTTTTCATCGCTAATAGCAAGTAAGGGCACCTCCAAACACACATTAGCGATGATTATGATCGTACGTGTTCACCCAGTGTGCTGCAGTTGTTCATCTCCGTAAGCTCGAGGAAGAAGCGCTTTTACTTGCTGTCTTCCTTAATCTCGTATACGCTTGTAAGATCGGCTTTGTAAAGGCGGAATAAATATCATGGTTCAAGAAATGATTGTCGTTGAAGGTAAGGACGATACAACGGCTGTTAAGCGTGCTGTGGGCGCGGATACAATTGAAACTGGCGGTTCTGCCATAGGAGAAGACGTGCTTCGTCGTATTGAGCTGGCACAAGCCCGTAGAGGAGTCATCATACTGACTGATCCCGATGCCCCGGGAGAGCGCATTCGTAAGATCGTAGCGGAGCGTGTGCCGGGCTGCAAGCATGCTTTCCTGACGAAGGATGAGGCTAGAGGGCGCAGGGGAATCGGCGTAGAGCACGCTTCAGATGCAGCTATTCAAAGAGCGCTTGAGGTTGTGCGAAGTCCAGAGGGCGATTCTGGGGAGCTTGGAGAGATTGAATGGAACGATTTGCTAGATACAGGTCTTATCGTGCAGCCTTCATCGGCGCGCCGCAGGGAGCGTATGGGGGAGCTGCTAGGGATCGGTTATGCGAATGGCAAACAATTTTACAAAAGATGTCTCATGTTCCGAATTACGCGGGTAGAGTTTCTAGCTGCATTGGAACAACTGGAGCGGGAAGGGTTATAGATTAACATGAAAAAACCAACAGACAAGAACGGCGTGGCTAAGAAGAAGTATGGCGTTCATACAAAGCCGTATGAGTATAACAAGTCAACCAAGCCAGAGGCTGGATCATCGAAGGCGGGTAGTGCAACAACTGCGCCACCGAAAGATATTTTGAAGGAAATTGCGACCTCCAGTCGGACTCGCGAAATCATTCGTAAGCACCGGTTCACTTTCAAGAAGAGCTTGGGTCAGAATTTTCTGATCGATGGAGACGTGCTAGATCAGATAATTGCTGCTGCAGGTTTGGACGAGACACGGGGGGCTTTGGAGATTGGTCCCGGTATTGGGTCCCTTACAGAGCAGCTTGCCAAAGTAGCGGGAAAAGTAACTGCGGTGGAAATCGACAGGCGCCTTATTCCCATTCTAGAGGACGTCATGTCCCCTTATAATAACGTTAGCGTTGTTCACAGCGACATTCTTAAGACGGATTTGAAGCAGCTTTGGCAGGAGCAATTTTCCGGTTTAACGGGAGTTAGTGTAGTTGCCAATCTTCCGTATTACGTCACGACTCCGATTATTATGAAGCTGCTAGAGGAAAGACTGCCGCTTGAAAATATTGTCGTTATGGTTCAGAAGGAAGTCGCGGAGAGAATGGCGGCTAAACCGGGCGGGAAGGAATTCGGCAGCTTAAGCATTGCCGTACAGTATTACTGTGAGCCTGAACTAGTATGTATAGTGCCGGGTAAGTCATTTATTCCTGCACCTAATGTTAGCTCCGCTGTCATTAAGCTGAAACGGAGGCAGGAGCCTGCTGTCCAAGTGGCGGATGAAACGAAATATTTTCATGTGGTCCAGACTGCTTTCGCACAGCGCCGCAAAACACTTGCCAATAACCTCTCTGCTTTTTCCGGTAAGGAGCGTAAGGGAGAGCTGTCGGATATACTACTGAAAATTGGAATTCAGCCGGAGCGCCGTGCAGAGACGCTTTCTCTGCAAGAGTTCGCTGACGTGTATGAGGCACTTGCAGCGAACGGAATGCTCTCTTAAAACGGACGCGCACCCGAAGCCCACTGACACCATAGGATAGACGAAGAGGTGATTTGCCCATGAACCAGGGGGATCTAGTCATTCGTAAATCCTATGGCGGAGATGTATTGTTCAGAGTCGCGGCATTCGCTGCAGATCAAGCTGTGCTCAGGGGCATGGACTACCGCTTGCTCGCTGACTCGCCTGTCCACGATCTTCAAACAGTGAGGAATCCGGACGAGCTCGGTGGGACGCGCCAGGCGCGCATACACGCGAATGAGTCCCTTAGAAGAATGAGTGAGGAACGCAAGCGGCAAACGGGCCATATGGGGTTCCCATCGGCTCTAGACGATCGGCGACAGCCGTTCTTTGAATTGCCAGGTAAAGTTCTTCACTTAGACGGCGACGCTAATTATCTCAAAAAAAGCATGCAGGTCTATAACCAACTAAATGTTCCTGCTGAGGGTGTGCATTGTCACGAGTCCCAGATGCCGCAGGTTCTGCTTCGTTTGCTTCCGCAATACCATCCGGACATTGTAGTCATAACTGGACATGATGGGGTGCTCAAGCAACGTAAGGACCTGCAACAGCTAAGTAGCTACAAAAATTCGTTGAATTTTGTACAGTCGGTTAATGTTGCCAGAGATTATGAGCGCAATCGTGATTCGCTGGTTATCGTAGCCGGAGCCTGCCAATCTCATTTCGAGGCGCTGCTGGAAGCAGGGGCTAATTTTGCTAGCTCACCAGGGCGTATTATGATTCACGCGCTAGACCCTGTGTACGTGGCCGTGAGAGCGTCTTTTACACCGTTCCGGGATACAATTAACATTACGGACGTTATTGCCCATACAATTAGTGGGAGGCAAGGTGTGGGCGGAATCGAAACAATGGGACGATATCGGATAGGTGTACCGAATCTAAAAGCTGTGGATTCCGAACAAAATGTGAACATTGTGTGACAGAAAAAGGCGGGTTTTTCGATAAACCCTACACCAGCAAGGAAAATGACCGTTGACATCAAAACATCTTCGTTGATATAATATTCTACTCATTTGACACCTCCCCTGTTTTTAGATATAATTTACAGGGAAAGAGGTGGTAGTGGATCATGGCTAAAAACGCTCTTCTAGAGATCAAACGAAGCCTGGAACCGCACGTTGGTTCCAAAATCATGCTCCGCGCCAACGGTGGACGGCGCAAGACCATCGAGCGTACAGGAGTGTTGGAAGAAATCTACCCATCGGTTTTCATTGTTAAACTGGATCAGGAACAGCACGCGTTTAAGCGGGTTTCGTACAGTTATGCTGATATTTTGACTGAATCCGTGGAAGTTATGCTGTGCAATGACGATGGCCAGGTTCGCATCAATTATTTATCGCACTGACACGGTTAAATTTGTACGGGCAGCATCGCGCTAGTTAAGCGCAGTGCTGCCCGTTTTGCATGTATAGGCTTTCCGATAGGCATCCTATACGGGGGATGGCGGCGAATCTGTCCTTACCCTACGTAGAGGAGGCAATGGTATGAGCCGAAGAAGAAGCGTCATGTCTGAGCAATTCAAGGCGGAGCTTGCCAAGGACCTGGGATTTTACGATACGGTACAGAATGAGGGCTGGGGAGGCATTCGTACTAAGGATGCCGGTAACATGGTGAAACGCGCCATTCAGATCGCTGAGCAAGCGATAGCCCGGCCCCCACAGTCTTAGGAAGGTGCTCGACAAAAGAGGTCGTTTTCCTGTTACAGGGGATTCGATCTCTTTTTTCGCATTTAAGGGCGCTGTTTGTTATAATATGGGACAACTGTTCAGTCAAAATAAGAATAACAAGCATATGGGCTCGCGCTGATTTGAAGAAGGCGAAAGCCGTCGTATAGAGAGTATAAGTTCTATGTCCGTTTTACTTGGAAAGAGGTGATAAGCTTGTCGAAAATATATGTGAAGGCACCTGCCAAAATTAACCTGCTGCTGGATGTTATTCGTAAGCGGGAGGATGGCTTTCATGAAGTTGAGATGATTATGACGATGGTCGATCTGGCTGATCGCTTGGAGATGGAAGAGCTCCCGAGAGATCAGATCGTGCTGTCCAGCCAAGTGGGCTTTATACCGCTTGATGAGAAGAATCTCGCTTTCCAAGCCGCTAAGCTTATTAAAGAGCGTTACGGAGTTAAGAGAGGCGTCTATATCCATCTGGATAAGCAAATTCCGGTGGCCGCTGGCTTAGCGGGAGGAAGCAGCGATGCTGCGGCTACGCTAAGAGGTCTTAACCGATTATGGGATCTCGGCCTCTCTAGAGATGAGCTAGAGGTTCTAGGAGCGGAGCTAGGCTCTGATGTGCCCTTCTGCATACGTGGAGGCACTGCCCTTGCCAGAGGGCGCGGAGAGAAGCTAGAGAGCATCTCGCCTCCGCCGCAGTGCTGGGTCATACTAGCTAAGCCGCCGATTAATGTGTCGACCGCAGATGTGTATGGGAAATTCCGAGTTAACGATCTGAAGGAGCATCCGTCTATCCCGGCCATGCTGGACGCTCTGTCGCGACAATCCTTTCCTGATATGTGCGACTCCCTTGGCAATGTGCTTGAGCATGTGACGCTTAATCGGTATCCTGAGGTTCGCCAAATTAAGGATTGCATGATTAAAGCTGGAGCTGACGGGGTGTTAATGTCCGGAAGCGGGCCGACTGTATTTGGTCTTGTGTCCAAGGAAATCAAAGTCGCACGGGTTTATAATGCTTTAAGAGGTTTTTGTAAGGAAGTATACGTGGTAAGAATGTTAACATAATGCTTGCGCAAAACCCCAAACCAAGCCGATTTTCTTGATAAAACCCGTATAAAAATGTTATGATACTCCTAAAATATTCGGATTTGGACGGGAGAGGGGAACTTGAAAAAATTGAAACGCAGCGCTAGGCTCGTGGAGATGACGCAATATTTATTGGCCCGTCCTCATACGTTAATTTCTCTAACAGCATTCGCCGAACGGTATCAATCTGCTAAGTCTTCTATTAGCGAGGATTTAGCGATTATTAAAGAAGTATTCGAGGATGAAGGAATTGGCGAGCTTAATACTTTAGCTGGGGCAGCTGGGGGTGTACGTTTCGTTCCCAAGTGTCGCAAGGATCAGGCATTAGAGAAGATCATTTCGATTTGCCGCGAGCTAGAGCAGCCGGATCGGCTGCTCCCGGGCGGTTACTTATATATGACAGACCTGCTTGGACAGCCTGCTATGATGCAAGAGGTAGGACGGATGTTTGCATCTGCATTCTCAGATCGGAACATTGACGTCATCATGACGGTTGAGACGAAAGGGATACCGCTCGCACATGCTACAGCCCAGTATTTGAACCTGCCGGTTGTCATTGTGCGTAGGGATCATAAAGTGACGGAAGGCTCTGCCGTTAGCATTAACTACGTTTCTGGCTCAACTAAACGCATCCAAACGATGTCACTCGCTCGCCGTGCACTTAAGGAAGCTTCGCGTGTTCTCATTATCGATGACTTCATGAAGGCCGGAGGAACGATTCAAGGAATGGTCGATTTACTCCATGAATTCCGGGCAGTTGTTGCTGGAGTCGGAGTATTCGTAGAATCTGGCGAGGTAGACAACGAGGAGCGTTTGCTGCATGATTATGTCTCGTTAGCCCGGTTAACAGAAGTGGATTTGAAATCACGTCAAATTAATGTGCAGCCAGGAAACTTTTTCTAAACTAACAAAAGCTTTATCAACTACTAGGAGGAATACCCCATGAATCTTAAAATTGTTTCTACTTCAGATGCTCCTGCCGCAATCGGCCCTTATGCGCAAGCTGTTCGATATGGTCAATTACTATTTACTTCGGGACAAATTCCTCTAACGCCTGCAGGAGAGCTTGTCGTAGGCACGATTCAGGAGCAAACTCACCAAGTGCTGGATAATTTGAAAGCGGTTTTAGCAGCTGAGGGAGCTGGCTTCCAAGATGTAATTAAAACGACTGTTTTCTTAAAGGATATGAATCAATTTGCTGAGTTCAACTTGGTCTATGCATCGTACTTTGGAGACCATACTCCAGCCCGTTCAACCGTAGAAGTGGCAAGGCTTCCAAAGGATGTTTTTGTCGAAATAGAATTGATTGCGGCGATTAATGTCGAAACTGTCAGGAATTAAAAAATTATTTTAATTTTAACAATAGTTTTTCCAAAATAAAGAAGGAATCTGCACGATTTTGTGGAATATTACACCAAGTTCTTCTGAGGACAAAGGTGGTGAACACAAGTGCAAATTACAGATGTGAGACTCCGCCGCGTCAATTCGGAGGGGCGTATGAAAGCCATTGCGTCGATCACCATTGATAACGAATTCGTAGTACACGACATTCGCGTCATTGACGGAAACAATGGGATGTTTGTCGCCATGCCGAGCAAACGAACCCCGGACGGAGAGTTTCGCGATATCGCTCATCCAATTTCTTCTGGAACGCGTGAGAAAATTCAAGCTGCAGTATTGACTGAATATGAGCGTGCTGCGCAAGAAGAAGAAGTTATGGTCGAAGGGGCATAATAAAGTAAATACGAAAAGAGGGCCCCTTGAAGGCTCTCTTTTCATTTTCATGAGAATACGCTATGATTCGGATGAAGTTTATGATACGCAAAACGCAAAAAGGAAGGGGTTTATTAATGAAGAAAATGGCGATCGTGCTTGCTGCAGGACAGGGCAAGCGCATGAAATCGAAATTATATAAGGTGCTGCACGCTGTTTGTGGAAAACCAATGGTTAGTCACGTTCTAGATGCGGTTCGCGGAGCTTCCTGCGAGCGCTCAATCGTTATTGTAGGTCATGGGGCCGAAGCGGTTCAAAGCACCCTCGGAGTTGGGGGATCTATTGAATATGCTCTACAAGCCGAGCAATTGGGTACTGGGCATGCCGTCATGCAGGCAAAGCCGATGCTGGAAGATGAAGAAGGTGTAACCATTGTTATATGTGGAGATACACCTCTCGTGCGTTCTGAGACCGTTGAGGCGATGATTGCCCTACATTTACAGCAAGGAGCTTCAGCAACTATTCTGACTGCTGAATTGAATGATCCAGCAGGGTATGGTCGGATTGTGAGAGGTGCGGACAATGGTGTGCTTCGCATCGTAGAGCATAAAGATTGTTCGGTAGAAGAAGCCGCAATTAAAGAAATTAATACCGGAACTTATTGCTTCGATAATCGTAAACTATTTCAAGCGCTGAATCAGGTAACGAATACGAATGCTCAGGGTGAATATTACTTAACTGATGTTATTGGGATCTTGCAAAGCGAAGGTAATGCTATAGCTGCTTATTTAGTAGATGATCCCGCTGAAGCTATCGGGGTAAATGACCGCATTGCGCTTGGAGAAGCGGAGCGGTTTATGCGATTGCGTATTAATAGGGGTCACCAAGTAAACGGAGTTACCTTAATAGATCCTCAGAATACTTATATTGAGTCTGAAGTAAAGATTGGAGCAGATACGATAATCTATCCAGGAACTATCCTTCGTGGTCAGACTTCAATTGGATCAGATTGTATCATTGGGCCAGCATCAGAGCTTCAAGACTCGAGTGTAGGCGATGGAACAACCATTCGCCAATCAGTAACTGAAGGCGCGGAAATCGGAGAGGGCTGTAATATTGGTCCTTATGCGTATCTGAGGCCGGGAACAAAGCTTGGACAGAACGTCAAAATTGGTGATTTCGTCGAGATCAAGAACACAGTTATCGGAGATGGTAGCAAAGTACCTCACTTGAGCTATGTTGGAGATGCGGTTGTCGGTTCTAACGTCAATATCGGTTGTGGCGCGATTACAGCCAACTACGACGGGTATAATAAATCAAAGACAGAAATTGGCGATAACGCGTTCGTTGGCAGTAACTCCAATCTCATTGCTCCTGTTAAGATCGGTAGCGGAGCTTACATTGTAGCGGGGTCAACGATCACGCATAATGTTTCTGATAACGATCTGGCGATCGCACGCCAGCGTCAGGTTAACAAGCCAGGCTATGCAGAGAAGATTAGGGCACGTGCTCGCATTAAAAAAGAAGAGAAACAAAGTGACTAAAGGCGGCTGAGTGATGTCATATTCGGAATCGAAGTTAAAAATATTTTCTTGCAGCTCTAATCCCAAGCTGGCAAATGAGATAGCCAAGTATATTGGTGTTGAGCTTGGTAAAGCTGAGATGAACAAGTTTAGCGATGGAGAAATTCATATACGGTTAGATGATAGTGTCAGAGGAAGCGACGTATATGTTATTCAATCAACCTCTGCTCCAGTTAATGATCATCTAATTGAACTGCTTGTTATGGTAGATGCTCTTAAACGAGCGTCTGCCAAGACGATTAATGTCGTGATTCCTTATTATGGTTATGCTCGTCAAGACCGCAAGGCCCGTTCGCGTGATCCGATTACTGCGAAATTGGTAGCTAATCTGATTGAAAAGGCAGGAGCCCACAGAGTGATTGCTATGGATCTGCATGCGATGCAAATTCAAGGCTTCTTCGACATTCCAGTTGACCACCTGCTGGGCGTTCCTATTCTTGGGGATTATTTTCATGAGAAGGGCTTACCTTTGCCAGTTGTTGTCTCACCAGATCATGGTGGGGTTGTTCGGGCACGGAGATTGGCAGACACCCTTCAGGCGCCTCTCGCTATCATTGATAAACGTAGGCCCGAGCCGAATGTTGTTGAGGTCATGAATATTATTGGGGACGTAGCGGGTCGCACAGCTATTCTAATTGATGACATTATCGATACAGCGGGTACGATTGCGTTAGCTGCTAAAGCGTTAAAGGAAGCGGGAGCGAAGGACATATACGCATGCTGTACGCATCCTGTTCTCTCTGGACCGGCCATAGAGCGTCTTGAGGCTTCTCCAATCGTTGAGATCGTTGTGACGGATACAATTGCTCTTCATGAGCCAATCGGAACCTCTAAGCTACGAGTATTATCTGTTGCTCCGCTTATGGGTGAAGCGATCGTGCGTATTCATAAGCATCAGTCTATTAGTAAGCTGTTTGAGCCTCATGCGTAAAATAAATGTTTAATCACCTCCTCCCTAGGGTAAAACAAAGGTATACGCTTTGAGGAGGTAATGGCATGAGCTCGACACTTATGGTACAAGCACGTACGATTGCAAGTAAGGGTGATCTGCGCAACATCCGTTCTGAGGGTAAGATTCCAGGAGTTATATATGGTAAAGGACTGGCTAGTCCCACTAATATTTCAATAGACGCCAAAGAGCTTGCGTTGATGCTGAGAAGTCATGCGAATGCGGTTATTGAAGTTGACATTCCTGGAGCTGGGAAACACCCTGTAATGATGGCTGGCCTGCAGAGAGACGCACTTTCCCGTCAGGTGATGCACATCGACTTCCACCGAATTAATATGAATGAGAAAATAAAAACCGCTGCACGCTTAGAAATAACGGGGGTTTCGCCGGGAGAAAAGGAAGGCGGAATGCTTCAGTTGATCTTGCATGAGGTAGAAATAGAGTGTTATCCGAAGGATATTCCAGAATCCATTTTTGTGGATGTGAGCAACCTAGCCATGGGAGAGCATCTTTCCATTAGCGATCTGAAGCTAACCGCTGGAGTTGAAGTTATCCAAGACCCATCAACCGTAATTGTTGCGGTATTAGCTCCGCAGAAAGAGCGTACAGAGGAGCAGCTGGATGCTATGGCAGATGAGGCTGAGGAAGACCGCAAGCATTATGAAGCCGCTCAGGCAGTGGATATAAGCTAAGGGTTACTCTACTCTGACTCTGGGTATGAAGAAAGGGCCGCGCTGAGCGCGGCCCTGTTTATGCTTGTGCGATTGGATAGGAAACAGATCATTCGGTGCTGTTACTTTATACTAATAGCCTGGGCGGGAAACAAAGGTAAATTGCTTGCGATTGTAGAAAATATTGTTGACCTGAACGAATTCTTTGCCATAATATTCGATAAACCCGATATCGCTGTGACGACGCCCACAATAAATTTGCACTGGAACCTCAGAACACATATGATCTAGGAAATGACGATCATCATAAATCATTTGGCCGTTCATGTACACATCAATTCACCCTCTTTCTCTATTGGACTCTGTAATCATTAGGACACACGAGGGGTGTCAAACGTTGCATTAGAAAAAAATATTCATTTTTATAATTAAGCAGGAGGCTGAGTAAAGATATGCGATGGATTGTTGGTTTAGGGAATCCGGGCGCTGCTTATGTACATACACGGCATAATGCGGGGTTCATGGTCGTTGATGAATTAGCTCGTCGATTGAATATCAATGTCGGAACGCAGAAGTGTAAAGCATTGATTGGAGAGACACGTATAGGAGATACGAAGGTTGCCCTTCTAAAGCCTATGACCTATATGAATCTGTCAGGAGAATCGCTTCGTGCTTTCATGGATTTTTACAAAGTAAAGCTTGAGGATCTTATTGTAGTGTATGATGATCTGGATACAGAGGTTGGCCGCATACGGCTGAGATACCAGGGTAGCCCTGGAGGGCACAATGGAATTAAATCGATTATTCAGCATACAGGTACACAAACATTTAATCGTGTGCGAGTAGGTATTTCTCGACCTGAGCCAGGAATGGTCATATCGGATTATGTTCTGTCCTCCTTCGCTAAGTCAGAGAAGGAAAGCTTAGGCAAGTCTATCGAAGACGCATGTGATGCGATCGAATTTTCATTAAAGCACTCCTTCGAGCAGACAATGGCCAAGTTTAATGCTAAAGGGTAAAGACGCTTAAATTTGAGTTTTTTCGGGAATACTGGAGGAAGAGGCGGAAGCTGCCGCATAACCTTACTTCAGGAGGCATACATATGGCTGTGAACTATATTTGCCGACATTGCAGTATGTCACTCGGACGGTTTGAGGATGCAGATGTTCCAGAATATCGTCTGGGCTTGCATTTCTTGACCCCCGAAGAGCGAAAGCGTATAATAGCGTATAATTCCAACGGGGACGTGACCGTACGGGTAATATGCGAGTATTGCAGTCAGACCTTGGACGCTCATCCGGAGCTCGCCTTGCTGTCTAATCCACTGCAATAAATGCTGAAACTTCACGCTCCGACATCCTCAAGGAGTCCTTGGCTTGCGCCGGGGCTTTTTTCAGTGATTTAAGAGGGGCACCATTTCTACAGATTGGATATACGTATGTATAAACGTCTGTCATTATCGACCACATACTGTAAGGTAAAGTACTGCATTGGCTGTTGAACTTCGAGCAGTCGGTGTGTTTGTATCGAGAGGGGAAATGCCATGAAGCCGCTAATCCAATCGTTAGTAACGGATCCCGATTTAATTAGCATCATACAAGGATTAAAGGGTGGAATGCGGGAGCAGCTCGTTGCAGGCTTGTCTGGCTCCGCTCGTCAAGTGACTCTTGCCGGGATGTATCGTGAATTACAACGTCCTATTCTTGTAATCACACACAATATGTTTTCGGCACAAAAAATGACGGATGATCTGCAAGAGTGTCTATCGACCGATGAAGTTCTGCTCTATCCAGCTAATGAGCTTATTGCAGCGGAAACCGCGATCTCCAGCCCTGAAACGTCGGCTCGTCGACTAGAGGTATTGCTCAAGCTTGCGGAAGGCTTCCGCGGCATTATTGTCGTGCCGTTCGCGGGTGTTCGGAAATTCCAGCCAGACCTGCTAACGATGTCTGAGGCGCACATTGATCTTAAGGTCGGCGACACTTTGCCGATGGAGCAGTTCCTTCGTGGCATGATTGAATTAGGCTATGAACGGGTAGATCGGGTTGAGCAGAAGAGCCATCTGAGTGTGCGTGGAGGGATTGTAGATTTCTTCCCACTTGCCTCTTCAAGTGCGTATCGGGTGGAGTGGTTTGATGATGAGATTGATTCTATTCGAACGTTCGATCCTGCGGATCAAAGATCTATCGATAAGCTAGAGAGCTATACCGTACAGCCTTGCCGGGAATGGATTGCAGGTGAGAGACGCTTCCAGAATGCAGCCAAGCATGCTCAGGATTTGTTGGAGAAGCAGCTGGAGAAGATGGCTGATCGTCAAGCGAAGGAACGCTTGAGCTCAGAGATTTCTCGAGAGATTGAGCTCCTGCGGCAAAATGTTTATTTTACCGAAATTTACAAATATATTTCTTTGCTCTATCCGGAACGGCAGACACTGCTGGACTACATTCCGAAGGACACTGTTCTGCTCATGGATGAGCCGAACAGGCTAGGTGAAACAGCTCGTCAGCTTGAACGCGACGAATCGGAGTGGACGACCCACCTTCTACAGCAAGGCAAGTCATTGCCTGGCTTTGTTCTGGCTGTCCCAGCTGAGCAAGCGCTCTATCCGAAAGGTTTTCAGACGGTATATATGTCCTTGTTCGTTCGCCAAATTCCTCATACGCAGCCCCAGAACATCATTAATTTCGTCTGTCGCTCGATGCAAAATTTCCATGGACAGATGAACGTTCTCAAGGCTGAGATGGAACGTTGGCGCAAAGGCGGAATTAAGATCGTTATGCTCGCGGGCAATTCCGAACGCGCAGATAGAATGAGACGGGTATTGGAAGATTACCAGATTGAGGCACCGGAAATTTTGCAGGGTAATCTGCAGAGTGGTTTTGAGCTGCCATCTATTAAGCTGGTTGTCATTACGGAAGGTGAGATGTTTACCCAGAAGCAACGTAAGGCTCGTCGGGTAGATCGTCATCTGGACAATGCAGAGAGAATTAAAAGCTACACCGAGCTCAAAGTCGGGGATTATGTCGTGCACCAGAACCACGGTGTGGGTAAATATCTTGGAATTGGGACACTCGAGGTCGGCGGTATTCATAAGGACTATCTTCATATCGTCTATGCGGCGGGGGATCGTCTTTCCGTTCCTGTAGAGCAATTCGATCTTATTCAAAAATATGTGGGCAATGAGGATAAGGAGCCGAAGGTAAGCAAGCTCGGCGGATCTGATTGGAATCGAGCTAAATCGAAGGTTAGGTCCTCCGTGCAGGATATCGCCGATGATCTAATTAAGCTATATGCGGCACGGCAATCTACGGTTGGTTTCGGATTCGGGGAGGACACTCCTTACCAGCAGGAATTCGAAGAAATGTTCCCTTACGAGGAAACTGTAGATCAGCTTCGTGCTATTCGTGAAATTAAAGAAGACATGCAAACTGCTCGTCCGATGGATCGCCTGCTGTGTGGAGACGTTGGCTATGGCAAAACGGAAGTCGCTATTCGTGCGGCGTTTAAGGCTGCCATTGAAGGGAAACAGGTTGCAGTCCTAGTGCCGACAACTATTCTTGCTCAGCAGCATTATGAGACATTCCGCGAGAGATTCTCCGGGTATCCGTTCAATATTAAAGTTCTAAGCCGTTTCCGGACACGCAAGGAACAGACGGATACAATGAAGGGCTTGAAGGCAGGGACGGTTGATGTTGTCATTGGTACACATCGTTTGCTGTCACAGGATATTATTTTCAAAGAGCTAGGCTTGCTTATCGTGGATGAGGAGCAGCGCTTCGGAGTTACACATAAGGAAAAGCTGAAGAGAATCAAAACCAATGTGGATGTGCTGACCCTGACGGCTACTCCTATTCCCCGCACGCTTCATATGTCCATGCTCGGGGTACGAGATTTGTCCGTTATAGAGACGCCACCGGAAAATCGTTTTCCTGTTCAAACCTATGTCGTCGAGTATAGCCCAACGCTTATACGGGAAGCCGTTGAGCGGGAATTAGCTCGCGATGGGCAAGTATATTATTTGTTCAACCGTGTTCAAGGCATCTACCAGATGGCAGAGCAGATTAGTGCTCTCGTACCGGATGCTCGTGTTGCCGTAGCCCATGGTCAAATGTCGGAGCAAGAGCTTGAGCGGACTATCTTGGATTTCTTAGATGGGGAATACGACGTGCTAGTTAGTACGAGTATTATAGAGACCGGAGTAGATATCCCGAACGTGAACACGCTTCTTGTACATGATGCGGACCGGATGGGCTTATCGCAGCTTTACCAGCTTCGGGGTCGTGTCGGACGCTCTAATCGTATCGCCTATGCGTACTTTACGTACCAACGGGACAAGGTATTAACAGAGGTTGCTGAGAAAAGGCTGCAATCAATCAAGGAATTCACGGAGCTGGGCTCCGGATTCAAGATTGCTATGCGTGATTTGACTATCCGCGGAGCGGGTAATTTGCTTGGCGCTGAACAGCACGGATTCATTGCCTCTGTTGGCTTTGATTTGTACTCACAGATGCTCGCAGAAGAAATACAAAGCCGCAAATCCGAGATGGGTGGCGTCGTACTGCCGCCTCAGCCTGTTAACACACAGCTGGATCTGGGTGTAGATGCTTATTTGCCTCCGGAATATATTTACGACAGCATTCAAAAAATCGAAATATATAAGAAGGTAGCAGCAGCCACTTCTTTAGAAGATGTTGCAGACTTATTCGAAGAGCTGATGGACCGTTTCGGTGAGCCGCCTAAAGCGGTGCTTAATCTGATGACGGTTGTTAGGCTGAAGGTATACGGACGACAATATGGAATTGAATCCATAGTCCGACGTGGGGATGAGGTTACATTAAAGCTCGAAGAGCGTCGACGTGAGGATGTCGATTCGAGCAAGCTTAAGGCACTGGAAGCTAAGTTCCAAGGCCGGATGGTGCAGGCAATAACTGCTCAGCAGCTCCTTATCCGCCTGAAGGTGAGAGGGCTTGATGAGAACGCCTTATTGGCGTTGGTAGAGGATTTTCTGGTACAATATAAAGAAGCGACAAAATCAAAGGGGGAACTACAGGATGTTGCACCGTAATCGCATGTCATACCGCCGGTTCGCTATGCTTATGCTGGCAGCTGTCATGCTAGTCGCAATTATTTCCGGTTGCGGTAAGAAAGAAGAAGGTAAGGTTATTGCTTCGTATACAGGTGGGGAAATTACAGACAAAGAGTTCGATAAATACGCAGCATTTACTGCTTTAATGAACCAACAGAAAGCGATGTATATGTCGATACCACAGTTTAAAGAACAATTCATTAAGCAATTCATCGTGTCAAAGGTACTAATTAAAGAGGTATCCAAAGACAATCTCAAGGAAGTTGATACGGCTGCAGCTACTTTTAAGAAGCAGCTGGAAGACGGAATGAAATCAACTCCTGAGCTTAAGGAACATATGAAGACTAGTAAGCTAACGGTTAAAGATGCGGTTGCATTCTTTAAGATCGATGCAGCTTTCGAGAAATATTACACCACTAAAGGTGAAGAGCTGAAAGCTAAGGTTACCGAAGAAGAAATTAAAACAGAATTCGATAAAAATCCTTCCGATTTTAACGTGGTTACCCTTCGTCACATTCTAATCGGCACGTCTGACCCATCTACTAATGCGCAATTAAAATCAGACGAAGATGCGCTTAAGCTTGCTAAAGAAGTTAAAGTGAAGCTGGAAGCAGGCGGAGACTGGAATGCTCTAGCTAAAGAATATTCCACAGATCCTAGCTCCAAAGAAACAGGCGGCTTATACGAGAAGCAAAAGGCAGGAGTATGGGTGCCTGAATTTAAAGAAGCGGCAAACAAGCAGGAAATCGGTAAAGTAGGCGACCCTGTTCGTACGCAATTCGGCTATCACGTCATGAAAGTCGAAAGCCGTGAGGCAACACCGTACGACAAGCTTGTTAAGGAAGATAAAGACAAGCTGTCAGTTGCTGTTGCTACAACCCTATTGGGCGATTTCTTAACGAAAGAACAGGACAAGCTGGGTATCAAGGTAACGTTGCCGGCAGAACCTACGCCTACCGCGTCAGGCTCTCCTAGCGCTTCTCCTTCAGCATCACCAAGTGCGTCTCCAAGTGCTTCACCGAGCGCTTCGGGGTCCTCTAAGTAAGCTATAACGAACGGATTAAAGACGTCTACGGAACTGCGATCGGATATAACGATCGGTTCTGTGGACGTCTTTTTTTGTACGATTGGAAAGTTTAAGTTTTTTTGGTTCTTTATTTCACTAATCGCCCGATTCAGCATGTACCGCCATCCCAAGGACGGTGAAGTCGTTTTACGTGGTCCTTCGATTTTAACTTGCTGAGTGAACTACACATATGGGTTGGCAGACAGGTATGTGTAGTTCGCTCAGGAAGTCCGGGGAGCAGAGGGGCTCGCAAAAAGACGAATCTTGATAGATCGCTTATAGCTTGTTTTCTCGGAGATTATAACAAAGGACTTGACAAGTGATCTCCTATGAACTAAATTAAATAAAAACCAATAGGTATACTTGGTATTAACAATTTAGTTGACCAGAACGCTGGAAACTAAGCTCCGCCGCACTTATTTATGTGCGTAACAGGAGCTTGGTTTTTAGTCGTTGCACGGAGGTGAATTCATGATTGTCATAAGCAAGCTAAGTAAGTCTTATAAAATCGCTAACAACACCTTTACAGCGCTGAAAGACCTGGATTTAACTATCGGGCGCGGCGATATATTCGGCATCATTGGGTTCAGTGGTGCTGGCAAGTCCACGTTGGTTCGTTGTATTAATCGGTTGGAAGAGCCGGATTCTGGCAGTATCGTCATAGGCGATACCGTCGTCACGGATCTTAATCAGAAGCAGCTGCGACAAGCTAGACAGAAAATAGGAATGATCTTTCAAGAATTTAATCTATTAGAGGCCAAGACGGTATTTGATAATATTGCCTTCCCATTGAAGGTTGCAGGTCACGATAAAGCTCATATTCAGAAACGTGTTCTCGAGGTTCTGGATATGGTGCACCTCAGTGATAAGGTAAATGCTTACCCTTCGCAATTAAGTGGGGGACAGAAGCAGCGCGTGGGGATTGCAAGGGCCCTCGCGAATGAGCCTGACGTTTTGCTGTGTGACGAGGCCACATCAGCTTTAGATCCGCAGACGACGTATTCCATATTAGAGCTACTTCAAGAAATCAATATAAAGCTTAAGCTAACGATTGTGCTTATAACCCACGAGCTTGATGTCCTTCAGCATATCTGTAATAACGTCGCTGTTATTGAACAAGGCAGAATTGTTGAGACGGGAACCGTAGATAAATTTTTCCTTAATCCGGAGAGCGATACGGCGCGCAGATTCGTGAATATTATCGAGTACTATCGTCAAAGGCGGCATGTCATAGAGGGAGTAGGTGCTGGCATATGAGAGACGATCTGCTTGATCTACTATGGAATGCTTTTTGTCAGACGCTCTATATGCTCGTATGGTCATCATTTTTCTCTATTATATTAGGTTTATTGCTTGGAATAACGCTAGTGGTTACGGAAAAAGGGAACGTGCTAGAGGCGCGGATAGTCCACAGGATTGTTAGCGTCATTATTAATGGAGTGCGTTCGCTCCCATTCATTATATTAATCGTTCTGCTTTTACCTGTTGCGAGATGGGTAGTAGGTACCTCACTTGGACCTACTGCTGCGATTGTCTCGTTATCCATCGGGGCAGCCCCCTTCCTTGGGCGAATCATTGAGAGCTCTCTGAAGGAAGTGGCTTTGGGCAAAATCGAAGCGGCTAAGGCCTTTGGGGCTTCTCCCTTCGACATTATTTTCCGAGTATTAATTCCTGAGGCTTTACCAGCATTAGTTCGGAGTCTGACTATTGCAATTATCGCAGTTACTGAGCTAACAGCGGTAGCTGGGGCCATAGGAGCAGGAGGACTTGGGAGTCTCGCCATCAGGTTTGGTTACATGAGATTCAGGGAAGATATTATGTTTTCTACCGTGGCTATTATTATTTTGATGGTGCAGATCATTCAGTGGACAGGCGATTATATTGCTAAATCGATTAACAGAAGACGTTATAAACTGGATTAGTAAAGGACTTGTATTCAATGATTCTAGGTTTCACAGCTTCAACAAATAGATACAAAAATAGAGAGTGGGAGTGAGAGAGAATGTCCAAGAAAAGCTTGTTTGTCCTGATTTCGTTATTTGTTATTTTTAGTGCGGTGGTCACAGGGTGCGGTTCGAACAACAAAAAAAATGAATCATCTCCATCACCATCAGCTGCAACATCTAATTCACCGGAGGCATCGGAATCCAATAGCCCGTCCCCGGAACCAGAACCAGAGGTTACTCTTAAAGTGGGTGCGGCAGCAGTACCTCACGCGGTTATCCTAGAGCATATTAAGCCAGCGCTGAAGGAGCAAGGTGTTAATCTAGAGGTTGTTATATTGGATGATGAAGGTCAGCTTAACCCTGCCCTTAAAGAAGGCCAAATCGACGCAAACTATTTTCAACACGTACCGTATTTAGATTCCATTAAGAATGAGAAGGGCTATGATTTCGTTGTAACGACTAAAGTTCACGTAGAGCCGATCGGTTTTTACTCCAGCAAGCTGAAATCGAAGGAAGACATTAAGGAGGGTGCAACTATCGGTATTCCAAACAACCCTTCTAATGAATATCGGGCATTAGTGTTACTTGAGGCACAAGGCCTAATCAAGATTAAAGAGGGAATCACGACTTATGAAGCCACTCCGAAGGACATTGTAGAAAATCCATTAAAATTGAAGTTCGTAGAAGCGGATTCTGCTACATTGCCACGTTCATTACCTGATCTGGACGGCGCAATCATTAACACAAATCTTATTCTTGAGGCTAAAATAGATCCGAATACAGCTTTGTTCCGTGAAGATGCTAACTCACCTTATGCGAATATTATAGTTGTTCGTAAAGGCGACGAGAACAAAGACGCTATCAAGAAGCTAGATGCGGCACTTACAACTCCTGACGTTAAGAAATTTATTACGGATACTTATGGAGTAGGGGTAGTTCCAGCATTCTGATCAATGAGAAATGATTAATGATCAGTAATTATCGATGAGAAATGATTAATGATCAGAAATTAAAAAATAAACGATTTGTAGAAACCCTCTTCGTAAGGAGCCTAGAGACGCCGGTCTCCATGCTCTTTGCGGAGAGGGTTTTTTGGTTTTAAAAGATAACGAATGGCAATGATAATCTTGCTGTGAAGAATCAGCAAGCTGTTGGCAACAAACGTGTGCCTCCGGTATAATGAAGCTCGACCGAATGATTGCCTCTAAATGGATGAATACTCCAGTCAAGGGTGAACGCATAAGAAAATGGCAGAGGTTGAATACTACATCTACAATTCGCTGTCACCTTTTTCCGATTGAACACGTTCGTCATAAAGGCCGGTAAGTCATTCGGGCCGGTAGCTAAGATTGAATACACAATGAAAGTGGGGCAACAAGAGCTATGAAAGCAACCGGGATTGTACGCCGTATTGATGACCTCGGAAGGGTCGTCATTCCTAAGGAAATCCGTCGCACGCTTCGTATCCGAGAAGGAGATCCATTAGAAATTTTTGTGGATCGGGATGGCGAGGTTATTCTTAAAAAATATTCTCCGATTGGGGAGCTAGGTGATTTCGCGAAGGAATATGCCGAGTCTTTGTCCGAAAGCACAGGACACATCGCCATGATTTCAGATCGCGATACCTTCATTGCTGTTGCAGGGGCATCCAAGAAGGAATACTTGGACAAGGCCGTTGGGAATTTGCTTGAAACCTGTATGGAAAACCGTAAAATTATTGTTGAGCCGAGCACTGGTAGCTATGAGGTTCTACGCGACATTAATGAGACAATTGGCTCTTTTGTTGCGGCACCTATCATTGCAAGTGGTGACCCTATCGGAACCGTTGTCCTTCTTAGCAAGGATGAGTCGGTAAACATGGGGGAAATGGAAAGCAAGATGGTGGAAACGGCAGCGGGTTTTCTCGCTAAACAGATGGAACAGTAGGACTAAATAGCAATAAGTGAAAAAGTTTCCCTGAGCAGAAGCGATATCTGTTCGTTGGGGAGCTTTTTTGCTATGCGGCTTTAGATTATAATCTAAACAACGAGCCATGATACGGGAAAATGAGCAGGATAGAAAATGTATTCGGGTTATCGATAATGGAATGGGGAATGGTACCGAATGCGAGAAGGTCACAAATCCGAGGGAATTGGCAAAAAGGCGATCTGGCAAGGGGCAGCATTACTAGGAGGAGCAGCTCTACTGTCTAAGCTGATAGGTACGCTTCAGAAAATACCACTGCAGAACATGGCGGGGGATGAAGTGTTTGGTCTGTACAGCGCGGTGTATGCACTTGCCGTCATGTGGATGACGCTTGCTGCCGCTGGGATTCCTGTCGCAGTCAGTGCACTTGTGGCGGAGAGATCAGCTCACGGCGATGAGCAAGGGGCACAGCGGGTGCTGCGTTGGTCATTGGGACTGCTGGGCATTAGTGGTCTGCTCATGTTCGGGTTGTTATGGTTCGGAGCAGATTTATTAGCGGGATGGATGGGGCTTGAATCTGCAGCACCTGCTATTCGGATGTCTTCCTTCGCGCTGCTGTTTGCGCCAATTACTGCAGTTCTAAGAGGATACCGGCAGGGACAGATGCAGATGCTTCGTCCTGCGATATCGCAGCTGTCTGAACAATTCGCACGCGTTGCATTTATGCTAATAGCCCTTATTTGGGCGGTTCGGGCGGGATGGTCATCTGCCTCTACTGCTGCAGCAGTGCATGGTGGATTAGCTGCAGGTGCCATTGCAGGGCTTCTTGCCATGCTATGGGTCACGGGAAAAGGACGGACTCAGAAACCAGTGATCGTCCGCTCGAAAGGGGCTAAGATGACCTTCAGTAGTCAAGGTCTTGGAGCATCAGGTCAGCCTATTCGGATTGTGAAGCTGCCAGAAACTCGGAGGGCTCTGCTGAAAAAGATTGTAGGAGTGGCTATTCCCGTAGCCATTGCTTCTGTTGTCGCTCCTTTACTTGGACTGATCGATGCTTTCTCGCTTCCTCGTTTGTTGCAGCAGGGGGATGTGGAAGCGGTGTGGTCTCTAGCTCAGTATGGCATCTACAATCGCGGTGTCGCTTTGCTGCAGCTTGTTGTTATGGGCGCTGCTGGCGCGGCATCGGTGCTCGTTCCGGCGCTGACCGCTGCTCGGGCTCGCGGTGATGAAGCTGGGTTTGCTGAGCGGGCCGTATTTGCCATGCGTCTGGCTTGGTGGTTTGGCGGTGCCGCTGCAATCGGATTGGCATTGCTTGCTTCGCCTATCAATAAAGCTTTATTCTCTGATGGTAGCGGTACTGCCGCGATGGTGATTATCGCTTTTGCCGCAGTGGGCGGCACGCTGCAGGCGGTGAGCGCCGCACTGCTGCAGGGCATGGGCAGCCTGCGGGCGCCTGCGGTCAATCTTGCAGCAGCGGTGCTGCTGAAGCTTACGCTCAACGCGGCACTAGTGCCCGCGTACGGCATACGCGGCGCAGCCGCCGCGATGGCAGTGGCTTACGCCACCGCCGCACTGCTGAACGCGCTATCCTTACGTCAGCGCGTTCAACTGCCAGCCCCGCGCCTAACCGTCGCGTGGCGCTCAACCGCGGCGCTCGCCGCCATGGCGGCCGCGGTCGCGCTCACTGCGCTAGGGCTAGGCGCGCTAACCGCCGCCCTGCCCACGCGCCTAGCGGCCCTCCTCGTCGCCCTGCCGGGCGTCGCAGTCGGGGCCGCCATCTTCGCCGCGGCGCTCGTCGCCCTAGGCGCCATCACTCCGCCGCAATGGCGAGAGCTGCCGGGGCTATCCGGCAGCCGTATCGATACATGGCTGCTGCGCTTACATAAGATCGCTCAGCGCCCAATCAAAACATCTCAATCCCAGGAAGGATGATTCTATATGCCACCCTCAATTAAAGTCGTCGGACTCGGCTCCGGCGGAGAAGATCAATTAACGCTCGGAACACTTAAGGCATTGGAGCAATCCACCCATCGCTATGTACGTACAGCGGATCACCCCGTTATTGCTGATTTGATGCTGCGGAATATTACTTTTGATGCTTTTGATCGTATTTATGAACAGTTAGAATCATTTGAGGCGGTATACGAAGCTATTACACAGGAGCTTCTTGAAGCTGCTATAAAGCATCCCGACGATATTATTATTTACGCAGTACCTGGTCACCCGATGGTCGCTGAACGAACGGTGCAATTGCTTCGTCTGCATGCTGTCAAGGAGGATGTACAGTTACAAATCATTGGCGGCGAAAGCTTCTTAGATCAGGCATTTACACGCTTAGGCTTTGATCCTATTGAGGGCTTTCAGCTACTGGATGCGGCGGATTTAACACGTGAGCATCTCAGACCGCGTCTACATTCGGTTATTGGACAGGTTTACGATGCTTTTACGGCCTCCGAGGTCAAATTAACGCTGATGAATGTTTACCCGGACGATTACCCGATTATTGTCGGACAAGCATTGGGAGTCGTCGGACACGAAAATATTGTAAAAATACCGCTTCATGAGCTCGATCGGCTGGAGACTTACGGCAACATGATGCTGGTCTACATTCCTGCCGACAACGATGATCGTTTGCGTCGACGCTCTTTCGAGAGGCTGCACGATATTGTGTCTATCCTCCGCAGTCCAGAAGGCTGTCCTTGGGATCGTGAGCAGACGCATCAATCCATTCGCCGTAATTTTATAGAAGAAACCTTTGAGGCGATCGAAGCGCTGGATCTCGATGATCCAGATGGTATGAGGGAAGAGTTTGGCGATGTTATCCTGCAGGTTCTTCTTCATAGCCAGATGGAAGAGGAGACTGGGGCTTTCGATGTTTACGATGTATTGGCGGAGCTGAACGATAAGCTTATTTTCCGTCATCCTCACGTGTTTGGCGGCGAGAATGCCCAAGATGCAGAAGAGGCTTTGAAAAATTGGGAGCAGATGAAGGCCGAAGAAAAGAAACGCAAGGGAGTACCGGAACGTGAGTCGATTTTAGATGGCATTCCCAAGGACCTGCCTGCGCTTCCTCGCGCCCATAAGCAGCAGAAGAAGGCATCGTCAGTAGGCTTTGATTGGCCCGATTTGAAAGGTGTTTTCGACAAGATTGAAGAAGAGCTGCAGGAGCTCAGGCATGCGGCAGAGAAAGAATCGCCGGAGCGCCAGCAGGATGAATTAGGAGATTTATTATTCGCTGTCGTTAATGCTTCAAGGTTCATTAAAGCCGATCCCGAAGAAGCGCTAGCGGGCACCAATCGTAAGTTTGCAGCACGCTTTAAGTACATTGAGGAACAGCTACGTATAAGCGGCCGAACTTTTGAACAAACTGATTTGCTAGAGATGGAAGATTGGTGGCAGGAAGCTAAAACTCGCCTTTAACCTTAAAAAAACCTAAAATTCGCCGAAATACCCGTACTTTCTACCTATTTCGAGAAAATTTTTCGATTTTTGCAGGATTTTTTCAGCCAAAGGCAGAATAGTATCCTTCGTGCATTAAACAATTAACGTTTCAAGCGGCTTATTGGCTCTAGGAACGAAACTAGGTACAACATAGGAGGAATTTTGTAACATGAACAAAACAGACCTTATCAACAACATCGCAGACAAAAGCGGCTTAACTAAGAAAGACGTAGAATCCGTATTGAATGGCTTTCTGGGCGAAGTAACTGACGCTCTTGCTAACGGAGACAAAGTACAGCTGATCGGATTCGGCACATTCGAAACTCGCAGCCGTTCAGGTCGCGTAGGTCGTAACCCACAAACAGGTAACTCGATCACAATCCCAGCTTCCAAAGTACCTGCTTTCAAAGCGGGCAACAAATTGAAAGACGCTGTTAAGTAATTAGATGCGTCTGGATAAGTTTTTGAAGGTGTCGCGGCTCATTAAGCGCCGCACCGTCGCGAAGGACGTGTCCGATCAAGGGCGCGTCCTTCTCAACGGTAAGGAGGCAAAGCCGAGTACTACCGTTAAGATTGGGGATGTGCTTGACGTTCAATTTGGACAGCGCACATTAACCGTGCAAATTGAGCGGCTAACCGAGTCCACACGTAAAGAGGATACTTTGGGCCTCTATACCGTGCTTAAGGAAGAAGCTCGCAAGCGCGAGGAAGATCCTTTCGGGCTATAGTCATAAAATGCACATAAGAGACCGGTCGCTGACCGGTCTCTTTATTTTTTGTCGCTCTCCTGGTCATATCCTCCTGCGCTTGGGGGAGGTCAACCCGTCTCAGGTCGAATTAACCATAGAATGTATAGTTATTGCTCCCACCAACCCATCTCGGGTCGAATTAACCATAGAATGTATAGTTAATGCTCCCACCAATCCGTCTCAGGTCGAATTAACCATAGAATGTATAGCTATTGCCCCCGCTAAACCAGCTCAGGTCGAATTAACCATAGAATGTATAGTTATTGCTCCCACCACCCGTCTCGGGCCGCATTAAGCATAGAATGTATAGCTATTGCTCCCACCAGCCCGTCTCAGGCCGCATTAACCATAGAATGTATAGTTAATGCTCCCACCAACCCGTCTCAGGCCCCATTAACCATAGAATGTATAGCTATTACTCTGGATCATCGTGATTCCGTTTTAAATGGTAGTTGGAAGTTGCAGTCGCAGATAGAATGGACATTTTCTGCGAGGTGTGCCGTCTATGTTTAGTCTAATCTTTCTTTTACCCACCTATATTAAGACTTAGCTTCAAGATTAAAGCTGCGAAAAATGAGTTAGAGTATGCAGAGGCAGCACATATGTCGCCCAATCCACCCTAGCTACCCCTGCACAAATTCCTTAATTGTTGTTATCATGAATAAGAGTTCCTCGAGGCGACTCGGGGGCTCTTATTTTTAGGATTTACATAACCGAGGAGCGATCAATATGACCAAAGCTCACGAAATATGGATCGGCGCATACAGCGCCAAAGACAAGGTTGGGATTACCCGGGTAGAATTACTTCCTGACACCGGAGAGCTTATCAAAACAGCTGAATACGGCGCCATAGAAAATCCCTCGTTTCTTAGCATGAACAAGGAAGGGACTCGTCTGTATGCGGTATGCGAGACAGATTCCTATGATGATGGCGAAGGTGGACATGAGGAGGGCGGTCAGCTCGCTTCTTTCCCAATTGACGCAGAAACTCGCAAGCTAGGCCCAGGACAATATCTTCCGACTCATGGAAACCATCCCTGCCACCTTAGCTTAACCCCATCAGAGGATTGGCTTGCGGTATCCAATTATAACGGAGCATCCGTTATGATGTACCCGATTAATCCGGATAAAAGACCAGGTCCACCAGCAATTCGATTCCGCCATACGGGAACAGGTCCGAATGAGGCACGTCAAGAGGCGCCGCACCCTCACTCTGTTTTTTTCAGTCCTGACGGTCAATATTTATTCGTTAATGATTTGGGAATGGACAAAGTGATGGTCTATACCCGTGGCCCTGAAGCGCATGAATGGTCCGCGCACGATGCCATCTCGCTCGAGCCTGGAGCAGGACCGAGACACTTAGCTTTCCATCCTTCAGGAAAATTCATATACGTATTGAATGAGCTGGATAGCACGATTACGAGGATATCCTTAGAGGACCCAACCAAGCTTGTGCGTCTGGAGTCCATTTCAACGCTACCTGATTCCTACACAGAAGAGAGCTGGACCGCGGAAATTCTTATCTCTAAGGATGGTAGATTCGTTTACGCCTCCAATCGTGGACATGATAGCATTGCTGTTTTCAACATTAATGAACATACTGGTGAGCTTAGCAGCACTGGATTTGTCTCAACAAGAGGAAAAACACCGCGTAATTTCGCGTTGACGCCAGACGGTCAATGGCTACTCGCTGCTAATCAGGGCTCAGATTCTCTTGTTCTTTTTCGTATAGAGCCTCAATCTGGATTGCCGATTTTTACAGGTACTGAATTGTCCATCAGCACCCCCGTATGTGTACTAATCCGCTAAAATGAACTCTTAGTCACCTTGCCCTTAGTTCTAATTCGTTCCCACCGCCCATAGGCTAGTCTTAAAGGCAAGGAGGGACGTGCCATGGAGCATGTTAAAGGGGCCAAGCATCAGGAGGTCAAGATGCTTAACCGGAAGTCTCTTGATATTTCCGGAGTCAGCAACGTGGATAGCTTTGATAATGAGGAATTTCTGCTGGAAACCGAGTGCGGCTTTCTGACCGTGCGGGGGCAAAACCTGCATATGAAAAACCTAAGCTTAGACCAAGGGCTAGTCTCGATAGAGGGAACGATCCATTCCCTTGTCTATTTGGACGGGACTACAGGCACTAAGTCGAAGGGTCTGTTCGGGAAAATGTTTAAATGAACGCGGCGGCACAATGGATGACGATTGTTTCTATGATGATGTGCGGGCTTGCTATGGGGCTCGTCTTTGATGTCTATCGTGTCGCCTCCCATCGGTTTACTGTCGCCCGTTGGCTGCTCCCAGCGCTAGATGTGGTGTATTGGGCGGCGGCAACCCTGGGGGTATTCCGGATTTTGCTAGCAAGCAATGAGGGCGAGGTCCGGATGTACGTGTTTCTGGGGCTAGGCATTGGGATCACTGGCTACTTTGGTATTTTTAGCAGCTGGGTAGTTAAGCTTTCAAGTAAATTCTTTGATTTTCTTAAAGCCCTGTTTCGATTTCTATGGAAGCTGTTTAATACATTAGTACTAGTTCCCTTTCTATGGATTGTTCGGTTGATTGCAAAGATAATCGATATCTTCTTTATTGTTACGGCGGCGCTATTGCTTTGGACAGGCAAGCTGCTGTTTAAGCCCTTTGTTGCAATGGGTATTCGGATATGGCCTAAGCTTCTGCCTGTTCGAAGAAAGTTTGAGCCTATGGTGAGAGCTTATGGCCGAATGAGAGAGCGTGCACGTCAAATACGGGATATTTTTAAGAAAAAACCGTAGCGACGGTTCGACAACATTCTTAACAGAAATGCTTCGTAAGAAGGATACTTTCACCATCAGTAACTATGCTATAATAAGCCCGTGATACCTCATTATGATTAGTAAATGACTTGGGAAGGAGGCATCGGAATGCCTTCACGCAATGTAGACACGAAACCTACTATCACTGGCGCACGTAGACGCTTGAAATTATTGTTGTTTATAATGGTTCTTTTCATGAGTTGGGCTGTATATGTCCTAATTGTACAATCTGGACAGCTTAGTGATCGTTCGAGTCAATTGCTTGAAGCAGACCAGAAGCTTGCCGATGCCCAGGTCAAAAACGAATCATTGAAGCAGCAGGTAGCCCGCTTGAACGATGATGAATATATCGGTCAAATTGCCCGTAAGGAGCATGGGCTGGGACTTCCGGGAGAAATCCCAATTAAAACGAAATAAGCCGCTACATAAGCTAAAGGTAGTTTAACGTCTGTTGACCTTGCTTTCGATTGTCGGTTATAATTAGCATAGCCGGACTTGTATCGTTCGGGCACATTTAGGTTCAGGGAGGAACATCTGTTTTTATGGCCATCGAAGTGGGTACCAAAATGGAGGGCAAAGTTACCGGCATCACGCATTTCGGAGCGTTCGTAGATTTAACTGGGGGCGTTACTGGACTCGTTCATATTTCCGAGATTGCCGATAGCTATGTGAAGGATGTTCATGAGCATTTGAAGATTAATGACATGGTTACAGTTAAAGTCATTAATGTGGACAAAGACGGCAAGATAGGTCTGTCCATTCGTCAAGCCGTGGACAAACCGCCGGAACAGCAGCAACAGCAGCAAGTACCGCAACAACGTGGACCACGCGATCGCGGTGGGCGTCCCTCCAAACCGGGTGGTGGTGGTTTCGGAAGATCCCCCTCTTTTGATGACAAATTGTCTCGCTTTCTTAAGGACAGCGAAGAGCGTATTTCTAATCTTAAGAAAAGCACCGAATCCAAACGAGGCGGACGTGGCGGACGTCGTTCGTAAGATATACGTATCGAGAACCGGACCAAATGGGTTCGGTTTTTTGTTGCGAAAAGAACCATCCACGTTAATCCGAGGGCAACAACGGCGCGCATAAAGAAACATATCACTTACGGCTACAGCCCAACCAACACGCCCAAAGTCGCAGTAAGTATAAAATGTATAGCTATTGCTCCCCCAAACCCGTCTCAAGTCGAATTAACCATAGAATGTATAGCTATAGACCCAACCAGCACGGTCACAGACGCAGTAGGCATAAAATGTATAGCTATTGCTCCCCCAAACCCGTCTCAAGTCGAATTAACCATAAATGTATAGCTATTGCTCCCACAAACCCGTTTCAGGTCGAATTAACCATAGAATGTATAGCTATTGCCCCAACCAGCACGGTCACAGACGCAGTAGGCATAAAATGTATAGCTATTGCTCCCACAAACCCGTCTCAAGTCGAATTAACCATAGAATGTATGGCTATTGCCCCAACCAACATGGCCAACAGCGCGGTAACCATAAAATCTATAGCTGTTGCTACGTATCATTGAGGAAATTAATTAAAAAATTCAAATATTTGAAAACCTCTACATTCATTCGCCCCTATCCGGCATGCGCGCGCGATTGGCGTCAATAGAGGGATAGCAAGGAGCGCCATCACACGTCGGATGAGCGCGTTTTTTTGTTGTCGTAATTGGCGATATGGCTATGTGCGCGCTCAGGAAAAGCGAGAATATCCTATGGGCGCCGTACGTTTGTTATAATCCCGAATGGCTTCGCCAACGTCCGTCCGATAGTGTCGGAAAAAACTTTTTTCCCGCCAACCGTTTCTGACAAACTTCATGAAATGCCCCCCCTATAATAAAGAACACAATTCAATCTGGTAAATGGGGTGTGCATCATGGACAAGCCGTCCGTTGTTCCTTTCGTGTCATTAACAGGGACCGGACCCTCTCTCGCTCCTAACAAAGGTCGCAAGAGTTGGTTTCAGAAGCGGAGAAGCACCGCAAAGTCGCAGCAAGAAAGCTCTAGTCCACCTTCGCTGCTATTGCGGTGGCGAGAAGCTTTACGCGCGCAGCAATGGCTGCTGTTGGTAGTTGGAGTCGGATTTTTATTAGGCAGGGCGGTCATGCTGGGAGGGGTTGCGCCTTTCGCGGCAGCATTTTTCGGAGTTGTGCTGTATTTGCGTAGAGATCTCGCTTTCTGGGCGGCGCTTGCGCTTGTGGCGGGCAGCTTCTGGGCAGTAGATCCTATGACGGCGGTTACTTGTGCGGAGATAGGGGTTATTTACTTGCTCTACCGCGGACTGGTGCTTTATGAGAGAGCTGATTTATCACACGCGCCCGTTGTTGTGTTCGCGGCAACATTGATTGTCCGATTGTTCGATACACTTCTCATGGATAAAACCTCTTGGTTGCCTTACGTGCTCACATTGGTTGAGGCAGGGCTGGCATTCGTGCTTACTTTACTTTTTGTCCATGCCATTCCTGTGCTGGCCCGAACGAGAAAGGCTTCCGAGCTGCGTCATGAGGAATGGGTTGGCATTGCTATTTTACTAGCCTGCCTTCTCACCGGAATGACAGGCTGGACAATGTACGGAATTGCTGTAGCCAGTGTTTTATCTCGTTATTTTGTTGCTGTAGTAGCTTACATTGGTGGTCCTGCTCTGGGAACGTCAGCCGGGGTAGTAGCGGGCATGGTACTTAGCTTGTCCAATCATGGCGCAGCCTCAGAGATTGGCTTACTTGCTTTTGGAGGGCTCATGGCTGGCCTTGTCCGTGAGGGTGGCAAGCCAGCGGCTGTGTTCGGTTTATTGCTAGGCACCTCGGTGCTGGCACTATACGGTGGGAGCTCTTCAGAAATGATGGCATCGACATGGGCGACGGTGGCGGCTTCTATAATTCTATTGCTTACCCCTCGTTCGGTTACGGAATCTTTATCTAGATTTATTCCTGGTACTTCAACCTATGCACAGAGCCAGCACGAATATGCACAAAAGGTTAGAGATATAACGGCAGAAAGGGTGGAAAAGTTTTCTGAGGTATTCCGTCAGCTATCTGGTAGCTTCCGTCAGATGACCCAAGCGGGAGAAACGGCCAGACAAGGGCGAGATCTTGATCATTTTGTAAATGCGGTTCATGAACGAGCTTGCTCAAGCTGTCATCGTCAACAATTGTGCTGGGGCAGTCAGTTCATTCCAACATATAAGCTTATGACGGATATGATGACAGCTGTAGAAAAGCAGCCTGATCTGATGCCCACCCAAATGCCCAAGTCATGGACCCGGATTTGCGTGAAAACGCCGCTGGTGCTTGATGTGCTCAAGCGTCAATACGAGGTCTATCAGAATGATCTGCATTGGAGGCAGCAATTGCAGGACAGTCGGTTTCTGGTCGCAGACCAACTGACAGGGGTTTCTCAGGTAATGGATGATCTCGTTAAGGAAATTCGTCGCGAAGCCAAGCAAATGGATACTCAGGAGAGGCAAATTCGTGATGCCCTCGACCATATGGGGCTGGCGATTCAGAACATAGATATTATAAGTCTAGAGGAGGGACATATTGATATTGAGATGGTGCATGCTTTCCGCACTGGATACGATGAGTGCCGCAAGATGATTGCTCCCATTCTTTCCGAGATTCTAGGGGAAACCGTCACAGTTCTGAATGAGCGATCCGAACAGCCCTCTGCCCATCTGAGCACGGTTACGTTCGCTTCGGCTAAGAGATATGAAGTAGAAACGGGGGTAGCAGGGGCTGCAAAGGACGGTGATATGCTGTCGGGAGACAGTTTTACGATGGTGGAATTAGGCAATGGGAAGTTTGCTGTGGCCTTAAGCGATGGAATGGGTAATGGAGTGAGAGCCAGAATGGAGAGCAGTGCAGCATTATCTATGCTAGAGCAGCTGCTGAAATCTGGTATTGATGAACGTCTGGCTGTTAAGTCAGTCAACTCTGTGCTGCTGCTGCGCTCCCCTGAGGAGATGTTTGCAACGGTCGATCTAGCGCTAATCGACTTGTACACTGCTCATGCGACGATGCTTAAGATAGGCTCTACACCAAGCTTTATTAAACGAGGGAGAGAGATTATTCAGATTGCTGCCAATAACCTGCCTATTGGAATTTTACAGGATATCGAAATTGATTTATTAAGGGTGCAGCTTCAGCCTGGGGATACACTTATTATGATGACGGACGGAATTATGGATTCTCCAGGGCATGCGATTAATAAGGAGCTATGGATGAAAAGAGTGCTACAGGAGCTTGATGTGGATGAACCACAGGATATTGCAGATGCATTGCTAGATACTGCTTTGCGACAGTATCCTGGCGGTGTTAAGGATGATATGACCGTCATCGTTACCCGGCTAACGCGCCACCAACCGGAATGGGCTGCCTTTAGCTGGCCCGGTCTGAGCCGCATGGAGCGACCAAGGACGGTGAGCTGATCGTTCAGAAGGATGTGAATTCATACAGGCGGAAAGCCCCCGAATTTAGGGGGTTTTCTTGCAATGTTAAGAATGTAAAATTAGTACCCTATCTAGCGAAGCCAGAAAGTTTATAATCCACCATATCCTACTGCACCGCACCCCTCCGCAATCCACTACTTCCACTATACTCCGCAACCGACTACGACCTCGCTTATGACTTCACGCATCCCACTATATTCCGGACACCGATTACAATCTCACCTGCGGCAGCGCGTGTCCTAGCTAACGAACCATATCGTTCTTATTATCGATAATTGGACTATTTATTTTTTCTTACGAACTTCAGAAGCGTTATTGAGGAAAATATAGGAGGAAAGGCGCTATTTTATTGGATATAAGATGCGTGGAGTTCGTTAAAATATAAAATCATTAGATTTTGATCAAATAAGAGTTACTGAGTTCGTAAGCTATATGTTATATGTCACGCAATCCATTTCTGAATAACCTCCGACATAAACCGTGGAACGCCGTAAAAGGACGGTGTCAGCCGTTTATGCTTACGCTTATTGTGACCTGTAAAAGCTACGATATATGGGTGCTAGTCCAGCGAGACGGTATCGAAGATCCAACTTGTGGCTTCGAAAACTTTTATAACCAGAATCCGCGAATCATCCCCCTGAACCTTTTTCCCCGAATATAGCAACTCCCCCCCCCTTTGAAAATGATTATTACTTCTGTTATCCATACAATGTTCAATTGCCTGAATGGCCTTCGCAAGCATATGATGAGTATAAGTTCTAGATTAGAATTATTCTAAACAAGAGAGGCTGATCAATATGAATACGTCTGATTTCCACCACCTCGATCATGTGAAGGAGCAGAAGGCTTCGAAGAAGACGTTGTGGATCACACTGGGCCTCACATTCTTTTTTACATTTGTTGAATTGATCGGTGGGCTGCTGTCCCGTTCTCTTGCCTTATTATCAGACTCGGCGCATATGGTTTCCGATGTATTCGCGCTTGGTCTTAGTATGCTTGCCATCTACATGGCGACTCGCAGGCCGAACCAGAAGTTTACCTTCGGATTTCTTCGTTTCGAGATTATTGCCTCATTCATCAATGGTTTGGCACTAATCGTCATTTCGTTATGGATCGTAATAGAAGGTATCCGGCGGATCATTCATCCCGAGGTTGTGGACTTGAAGCTAATGCTAATCATTGCTTCGATCGGGCTCGTTGTGAACATCGTACTGACAATTGTACTGAGCAGAAGCATGAAAGAGGAAGACAATCTAAACGTAAAAAGCGCGCTGTGGCATTTTATCGGAGATTTGTTAAGCTCGGTTGGTGTTATCGTGTCAGCAATCGTTATCTATTACACCGGATGGGCGATATTCGATCCTCTAATTAGTATGGTCATTGGTGCGATTATCTGTACAGGAGGCTTTAGGATTATACGAGAAGCTTACCTGATTCTGATGGAATCTGTTCCTGAACGGTTTGATCTGGAGCAAATACGCGCGGACCTAGCGACTGTAGAAGGCGTGGAGGATGTGCACGAAATGCACCTTTGGGCTGTAACGACAGAGCATTACTCGCTTACGGCCCATGTATTTGTTCGGGGCGATATTCAGCCTTACTGCGTTACTTTAGCGATAGACGAGCTGCTGAAAAGCAAATACGGCATCTCCCATTCAACGATTCAGGTTGAAAACGCAGATTTGCATGATCATGGAGAGTATGGTCGTCAGTTTCAATTACGTCGGGCTTAGCTCTCTGCGAAATCTCGGATAAGGTTAAATCTCTCATACTTTGGCGACACTATTAATAGATTCTAGTCACTAGGAGGAGTATGAGATGATGAAACAAATATTGCTAATTACAGACGGGGGCTCCAATGTGGGAGAAAGCCCCGTTTCCGCTGCGGCTCAAGCTTATGCAGAAGGCATTACGGTTAATGTTGCAGGCGTTATAGATGAAGGGACTATTGGCGAGTATGGAGCCGCTGAAATTGCTGAAATTGCTCGTGCTGGTGGAGGTATCAGTCAAATCGTCACGAGTCGGCAGCTATCCCGAACTGTGCAGATGATGACGAGACAGACGGTTGCAGGAAGCATTAAGCAGGCCGTTAACCATGAGCTTCGTCAGCTGTTCGGCGTAGGCGATGTAGGCTCACTCCCCCCGCCTAAACGTGCCGAGGTCGTTAAAGTGATGGAGGAGATGGAAGAAACCCTGTCACTGTCTTTAGCTTTACTAATTGACGCTAGTGCTAGCATGAAACCAAAGCTGCGTGCTGTGGAGGAAGCGATCCGCGATCTAACGCTTAGCTTACAGGCGAGATCAGGTAAGAGCCAGGTAGCTGTTTTTCATTTTCCAGGAGATTCAATGCATACTTATTGCGTTATGGATTCGGGATGGACATCCAACTCAGGTAAGATAGGATCGCTGTTTGGCAAAATTCGTATGGGAGGCACGACGCCAACAGGACCAGCACTTCTACAAGTCGTAGATTTTATTACGGAAACTTGTGGTAAAATAAGCACAGTAGAGCAAATGGACACGTCGCTAAAGACCACACAGGGCGATTCGAACGGGGTGCGGAGTGACTACGTCGTCTGATAAGCAGCCTTTTCCGCCAGGGACAGAAATAAAAGGCGAGTGGAATGGTAGAAGTTATCGTCTGGACCAGTTATTAGGAGTAGGGGCTAATGGGCAAGTGTATTTAGCGTCTTCCTCCAGCAGTCGCTTGAAGTTTGCGATTAAACTTGGATTGGAAGCTGCGGAGCTGCAGGGAGAAGCTAATATTTTAGCGTCCTTAGATCATTCGGAGAAGGATCGTCCTCCCTTTTTGTTGGATGTAGATGATGCCATGGTAGGGGGAAAGAAGGTTCCCTTCTACGTCATGCGTTACATACCAGGCAGTCCAGTTAAAGCCTATCTGAGGGAGAAAGGCTCCCATTGGATGGGCGTTATTGGTTACCGTTTATTAGAGCGCTTAACGCAGCTTCATGAAGCGGGATGGATTTTCGGGGATATTAAAAGTGATAACGTCCTGGTTGGTGAGTACGGACGGGTTGAGCTTGTAGATTATGGAGGCATGTCGGCTATTGGCCGAAGTGTTCGCCAATTTACTGAGATTTATGACAGGGGCTATTGGTCTGCGGGTAGCCGTACGGCTGATCCGGCTTACGACCATTTCTCAGTGGCATTATTGTGGCTGCATGCGCTTGATGGCAAGCGGTTGGTGCAGCTATCTAAGATTTTGCTGCCACAGAATCGTCATCCACGGGAGCTTATGAAGCTGGTAAGAAGCAATCCCCGGCTCCTTCCGCTGGAGGATTGGATGGAGAAGGCTTTAACGGGACAATTCGAGCATTCTCAGGATGCTAGCAAGCAATGGCGTAATGCTGTTCGTATTTCTCAGACAGCTTCAAAATCCAATGATCGGGTTCCAGGGTGGATGGCTGGTCTGCTGGGCGCTTCAATTGTTCTCTGTCTATCCTTAGTGGCGCTATGGATGTTTCAATAGGGGTAAAAAGGAGTAATGACTGTGCAAGTGCAACAGCAGGAAGACTGGAAGGCTCACATAATGGCACAAGCACGGGCGGACGGCTGGTGGCAAGGGGATAGCGCTGTCGTTGCAGCGATTTCCGGAGGTCCCGATTCGATGGCTCTCTTACATATACTTCGAGCAATGGCGGAGGAAGAGCCCTTCCGAATCATTGTTGCGCATGTCAATCACCAGTTCCGCGGAGCGGAGTCGGATGCTGAGGCGGCTATGGTAGGTCGTTTGGCGGCGGAATGGGGTTTGCCTTTCGAGTCAGCAGAGCTGAATGTACCAGCATATATATTAGATACTGGCATGAATACCCAATCCGCGGCTAGGGAAAAGCGCTATGAATTTCTTAAGCAGGTTGCTCATAAGCATTCTTGTTCTTACTTATTGACGGGACATCATGCCGATGATCAAGCCGAAACCGTACTGATGAGAGTCATCAGAGGAACGGGTGTAAGCGGGCTTGCTGGCATACCTGCCAGACGAAAAGATGAACAATTGGAACTGATTCGCCCCTTGCTGCGTATTAACAAATGTGAGCTTCTAGATTATTGTAAGCGAAACGGGGTGCCTTACGCGGTTGATAGCAGCAATGTCGACCGACATTATTTCCGCAATGCTGTCCGGTTAGATCTCTTGCCGTTGCTAGAGCAGTATAATCCCAAGCTTAAAGAATCATTGGTTAGACTTGCTACTATGGCAGCGGCGGATGACGATTATATGCAAGACCAAACCCTTCAGGCGTTCAAGGAGAAGGTAACTCCATATGGAGAGGGCTTCCGGTTAGAGCGACGATGGTTCCGCGGCCTTCACATCGCTTTACAACGCAGATTGATTAAATTAATATTAAATTGTTCTGCTAACCCTCGCCAGATGTTGGATTTTCAACATGTGGAGGAAATTCTTACTGCACTTGTACGCGAACATCCGACGACTACTCAGTTGGACATCGGAGATGGATGGGTGCTTAAGCGGGAATATGATGAGGTGTATATCGGTCAGGGCTTTCCGTCAGAGGTAGGTTTTTCTTATACCATTACTGACACGGCGAGTGAAGTTCTTATCGAGGAAGCAGGACAACGAGTTATACTGGAGCATCTAGAAGGTTTCATTCCCTATGCGCGGTCGGGTTTGCAGGAAGCATCCTTTGACGCAGGTCAAATTAAGTTTCCCATTCAAATTCGAAGTCGCATGCCGGGAGATCTTATACAGCCTTATGGACTAAACGGCACTAAAAAAGTGCAAGATATGTTCATCGATGCCAAAGTTCCGCGTTCCCGTCGCGATAAAATTCCCATTCTGGTGGATGGAGACAACCGCGTGTTATGGATACCGGGAATGCGGCGCTCGAGTCACGCTCTTGTTACTCCAAATACACGATTAACCTTGTTGATTAGGTTGGTCAGTATTGAAAACTAGGGCATGATCGGAGTAAAGTCATCATACCGTTTAATAATCACTGGGAGGTACCTTTTTTGCACAACGACATTCAAGAAGTTCTATACTCGCAAGAAGTAATACAGCAGAAGGTACAGGAGCTCGGAGCGACGATTAGTCGTGATTATGAGGGACGCAATCCACTTGTGATCTGTGTACTGAAGGGCGCTTTTATTTTTATGGCGGACTTGTCCAAGAATATCGATATCCCTATTGAGCTTGATTTCATGGCGGTATCGAGCTATGGCAATTCCACAAGATCTTCTGGTGAGGTCAGAATTGTTAAAGATTTAGACGCATCAGTTGAAGGTAGAGACGTCCTTATTGTAGAAGATATTATTGACAGTGGATTGACCCTAAGCTACTTGATCGATGTCCTGGAGCGCCGCAATGCGTTGTCCGTTAACGTGGTGGCTCTGTTCGATAAACCGGGACGCCGTACAGTAGACCTGAACGCAGACTACACCGGATTTAGTATTCCTGATGCATTCGTCGTTGGATATGGGCTTGATTATGCGGAGAGATACCGCAATTTGCCTTATGTCGGAGTGCTCAAGCCGGAAGTCTATACGGTTTAAGAGCTCGCCGTCCATACGGTGGTGCGTTATTATTGTGATGCCAAGACAGGCTATGGTAAAATGATGTAAGCGTGTCGAGAGGAGGTCGGGGATGAATCGGTTCATCCGGAACACAGGGTTTTACTTACTTATCTTTTTGGTAACGGTTGGGATTGTTCAGTTTTTCATTGGGAAGCAGGATACGACCAAGGAACTGAATTACAATCAAATTGTTCAAGCAGTCCAGCAGGGCAATGTTAAGGAACTGACCTTGCAAATTCAAAGCGGCACCTATTTAGTAACAGGTGAATATAAGCCTAAGGCCGCTAATGAGAAGGGCGAAACGTTCATGGGCCGTGCGCCTTATGCCGATTACGCACTTCAACAGCTTACTCAGATTGGGTTAGAGAAAAACTTTGAAGTTAACATTAAAAAAATGCCGGGACAAAGCTTCTGGCTGACATTCTTGACCTCTATTATCCCTTTCATCATCATGTTCGTTCTCTTCTTCTTCCTGATTAATCAGGCACAAGGCGGCGGCGGTAAGGTGATGAATTTCGGCAAAAGTCGTGCCCGTCTCTATAATGAAGAGAAGAAACGGGTCACGTTCGAGGATGTGGCCGGAGCGGATGAAGAGAAGCAAGAGTTGGTCGAGGTTGTCGAGTTCTTGAAGGATCCCCGTAAGTTTGCGGCGCTTGGCGCACGCATTCCAAAAGGTGTTCTCCTCGTCGGTCCTCCAGGTACAGGTAAAACGTTGCTTGCTCGTGCAGTAGCGGGTGAAGCGGGCGTTCCGTTCTTCACTATATCTGGTTCTGATTTTGTTGAAATGTTCGTGGGCGTCGGGGCATCCCGTGTTCGTGACTTGTTCGAGAATGCAAAGAAAAACTCGCCATGTATTATCTTTATCGATGAGATCGATGCTGTTGGTCGTCAACGGGGCGCAGGCCTTGGTGGTGGACATGATGAGCGTGAGCAAACACTCAATCAGCTTCTCGTAGAGATGGACGGCTTCGGTGCCAATGAAGGTATCATTATCGTTGCTGCAACGAATAGACCAGACATTCTTGATCCAGCCTTGCTTCGTCCAGGCCGGTTTGACCGTCAGATTACGGTTGATCGTCCAGACGTTAAGGGCCGTGAAGCAGTATTGAAGGTTCATGCTCGCAACAAGCCTTTGAATAAAGATGTTCGTCTTGGCACTATTGCTAAACGTACAACTGGATTTACAGGTGCTGATCTGGAAAACTTACTCAACGAGGCAGCCTTGCTTGCTGCACGTCGTAATAAGAAAGATATCGCCATGCAAGAAGTCGATGAAGCGATTGACCGTGTTATCGTAGGTACGGAGAAGAAAAGCCGTATCATTAGCGATCGTGAGAAGCGTATTGTCGCTTATCATGAAGCGGGTCATACAATTGCTGGATTCTTCCTTGAGCATGCGGATACGGTACACAAGGTAACGATCGTTCCACGTGGACGTGCAGGCGGTTATGTCATCATGCTTCCTAAGGAAGACCGTATGCTTGTGACTAAGCAAGAGCTTCTTGATAAAGTGACAGGCTTGCTGGCAGGTCGTGCAGCCGAAGAAATCTTTATCGGAGAAATTGGTACGGGCGCTTATAGCGACTTTAAGTCAGCTACAAGCATCGTACGTGCAATGATCATGGAGTACGGAATGAGTGAAAAGCTCGGAACTATGCAGTTCGGTAGCAGTTCCCAAGGTCAGGTATTCTTAGGCCGTGACATCGGACATGAACAGAACTATTCTGATGCCATTGCTTATGAGATCGACCAAGAGATGCAGAGCATTACTCGTGATTGCTATGATCGTGCTAGGAAGCTCCTTAACGAGAAGAGTGCAGAGATGCATTTGTTAGCTAAGACGCTTCTTGAACAGGAGACGCTTGATCTCGAACAGATCAAGACTTTGATCGAGAAGGGTATCTTCGTAGCTAACGTTGAGGAACCATCCTCTAACGACGAGGAGTCCAAAGCTGAACCGATTGTGGATACGATTGGCGATGTCAAGGTGCGGATTCAAACCCGTGATGACGAGCCATTGCCGACTATACCGGATTCGCGCAAGGATGACGGCTCCGAAGAGCCTAAATAATAAGGTACTCATTAAACGGGATGTTCCCGCGCTGTAACGGCGCTTGGCGAACATCCCGTTTTAATATCCTGAAAAAAGGGCTTACAATCGGTGCAAGATGAATTGACAGCCTTACTTGGCAAGTGTAAATTAGTTGTTAATGAACGAACTCGTTTTCGTCCACAATAGAGACAACGATCCCGCCATGTTTGTGCATTGATTCACAAACTATCGGTTCATCTAGGGGAGGAGATTAAGCATGGAGGCTTTGGCACTAGAGCGTAAAGCAGAACAAAATCGCGAGCTACGCGAACGGCTTATGCAGCTTAAGAAGGAACGGAATGCCATTATTCTCGCTCATTATTATCAGCGTGATGAAATACAGGAGGTCGCGGATTTTCGCGGAGATTCTTTTCTGCTAGCTCAGAAAGCGGCATCAACAGATGCGGATGTCATCGTGTTCTGTGGTGTACATTTTATGGGAGAGAGTGCTAAGATTCTGGCTCCACATAAGACCGTGCTCGTTCCGGACGAACGTGCAGGCTGCCCAATGGCAGATATGGTTAATCCGATTGGACTTAGGGAATTAAAGGCAAAGCACCCGAATGCTAAAGTCGTTACCTATATTAATTCCTCTGCTGACGTTAAGGCGGAAACGGATATTTGCTGTACGTCCGCTAATGCGGTCAACGTTGTCAATTCAGTTGATGCCGATGAAGTCATCTGGTGTCCAGATAAGAACCTTGGGCATTATGTGCAGCAATTTACTGACAAGAAGATGATTATTTGGGAAGGCTACTGCAACACCCACGACATGTTGACTATTAAGGATGTCGAGGAGATGCGGGCGAAGTATCCGAATGCGGAATTCGTAGTCCACCCAGAATGCCGTCCGGAAGTCGTTGAAATGGCCGATTTCGTTGGCAGTACGACGGGTATTCTTAAGCATTGTCGGGAATCCAGTCATCAAGAGTTTATTGTAGGTACGGAGGACGGAACAGGATATCAGCTTCGTCTGGATAGTCCTAATAAATCCTTTCATTTCGCATCGAAATTTCTCGTCTGCCCGAACATGAAGGTTAATAACCTGAAGAAGGTTGTTAAAGCCTTAGAGACGATGCAACCGCAAATATATGTACCGCAGGATGTCGCGGACAAGGCTCGTTTATCGCTGGAGCGCATGCTGCTAGTAAAGTAAAACGGCTAAGCTGTCCAATGGACAGCTGCAGACGTTTATATCTGACGATTAGACAAGCTGAGGTATAACCTACCGATGCTTTCTAATCGTTCAAGCAGCTTGTGCTACTCTTCTGTTGAGTGGGGACAAAATAACCATGATTCCAAGGTACGTTGTTGATTTTGATCTAGACAAGCTTCCTCGCATTGAGACGGACGTGATCGTTATTGGGGCCGGCATCGCCGGACTATATACGGCGCTAAAGGCCAGCGAGACGCAGCGGGTATTAATGATAACTAAGAAGTCCTTATTCGATAGCAACACCCGCTATGCGCAAGGCGGAATTGCTGCGGTAATTTCCGATGAAGATTCTCCCGATTTTCTTGCTAAAGATACATTGATTGCTGGAGCAGGTCTTTGTAATGCCGCAGCAGTCGATGTGCTTGTTCATGAAGGGCCTCATGGGGTACAGGAGCTTATTAGATACGGCACCAACTTTGATGAAGAAGACGGCCAGTACGCTCTGACGAAGGAAGGTGCTCATAGCCAACGTCGTATACTCCATGCTAATGGGGATGCCACAGGCTTTGAGATCGTCCGTGCATTGGCGGAGAAGGTCAAATCTGATCCGACTCTTGAGCTGTGGGACGATCATTTTGTGCTGGATCTGTTGACGGAGGACGGGGAATGTCGGGGGGCGCTCGTTCAGAAGCCAGACGGATCTCGCGTTGCTGTATTCGGACGAGCTACTGTGCTTTGTACAGGGGGCACCGGGCAGCTCTATCGGTATACGACTAATCCTGAGGTGGCAACCGGTGACGGGGTGGCTATGGCCTACCGTGCAGGTGCTGATATTCGGGATATGGAGTTTAATCAATTCCACCCGACGTCTCTTTGTTATCCTGGTGCGCCTAGATTTCTTATCTCGGAGGCCGTTCGCGGCGAGGGTGCATTCTTACGCAATATTAATGGCGACAGATTCATGGAAAATTATCATCCTCAGCTAGAGCTTGCTCCTAGAGATGTTGTGGCTCGTGCAATTGTGAACGAGATGGAAACGACAAAGTCTACTTATGTTTATATTGATATTACGCATGAAAGCCCTGAATTAATTAAGCATCGTTTTCCGACGATATTTGAATATTGCTTAAATTATGGACTCGATATGACGACGGATTGGATACCTGTAGCGCCAGCAGCTCATTATATGATGGGTGGAGTCAAAACTGATCTCCATGGCGAGACTAGTATTCATCGTCTCTTTGCCTGTGGTGAAGCTTCCTCGACTGGAGTGCATGGCGCTAACCGGCTTGCAAGTAATTCATTGTCGGAGGCTATCGTTTTCGGACAACGTATCGTAGATGCTGTAAACAAGCTTACCCCAGCAAAGGCTTCTGCAGACAATGGCTTAGGCTTAGATAGGAATGCTGCATTGACGGGTGCACTTATCGAGCGCCGCCTGAAGCTTCAGAAGGGAATGGTTCGCTACGCTGGATTACGAAGAGATCGTGCCGGACTTCTTAAGGGGCTAGAGGAGTTAAAGAAGCAGCTGCCATTGTTTCAGCTGTGTCTCTCTAAGAAAGAGGAATTGGAATATGCTAATCTCTTGACCTGCGCATTCCTTGTAACCGAGGGAGCACTCAATCGTGAAGAAAGTCGTGGCGGTCATTATCGGGAAGATTATCCTCAGAGGGATGATTTGAATTGGCGTACACACACGATATTGAACCGGGAAAAAGGTATTCGTACAGAAAGGGTCGACGACGATGTTTGAACGAGAAAGCGATTGGACAATCGGTGGTCCTGCAATTGAAGCAGTGAAAGATCAGCTTCGCTCTTGGTTGGCGGAAGACATTGGTTCGGGAGACGCTACAACAATGGCGACTGTACCCCTGGGTCATGTATCGAGCGGAATTATCCATGCTAAACAGTCGGGCATTCTTGCTGGTATTCCTTTAGCGCGGCTTGTTTTCGAGGTCATAGATAAAGATTTGAAGTTTAATGCTCAGGTAGCAGATGGAGTTAGAGTGGAAAAGGGTACGGTTCTAGCCATTGTTGAAGGCTCAACACATAGCATTCTGACGGGTGAAAGACTGGCGCTCAACTTATTGCAGAGGCTTTCGGGTATTGCAACCAAAACTAACGAATACGTAGAAGCTGCTCAGGGGCAGGCTGTAAAGATTGCCGATACCCGCAAGACTACTCCAGGACATCGGACACTTGAGAAATATGCAGTTAGAGTCGGTGGTGGAGCTAATCACCGCTTCGGTTTGTATGATGCTGTCATGATCAAGGATAATCACATTAAAGCAGCTGGAGGGATTACAGCGGCAGTTCATGCGGCGAAATCCCGTATTCCCCATACGATGATGATTGAGGTAGAGGCTGAGTCTTTAGCAGAGGCTGAAGAAGCGGTTCATGCTGGGGCGCATATCGTCATGCTTGATAATATGACGGCTGCTGCGATGGCAGAGGCTGTAACGGTTGTGCGGCGTATGGCTCCACATATTGTCCTAGAAGCTTCCGGTGGGATTACACCTGAGCGAGTGGCAGACGTAGCGCGGAGTGGCGTTGACATCATATCGGTTGGGAGCTTGACTCATTCTTTTCTAGCGCTTGATATAAGCTTGGATCTGAATGCTAAGAAGCAGCAGGGGGTACCGATATGATTCTAGTAGTAGATGTCGGGAATACCAATATCGTATTAGGCTTATACGAAGGAAATATTTTAACGCATGATTGGCGCCTAAGCACGAATCGTTCCTCTACTGTAGACGAATATGGCGTACTAATTAGCAATCTATTTCAATTTGCTGGTGTTCGAGCAGAACAAATTGAGGGCGTTATTTTATCCTGTGTGGTTCCGCCAATTATGAGCGTGTTGGAGCAGCTATTCGTCAAATATGTTGGTAAAGAAGCTTTGGTTGTCGGACCTGGCATTAAGACGGGCTTAAATATTCGTTATGAAAATCCTAAGGATGTCGGCGCGGATCGGATCGTGAATGCGGTAGCGGGAATCGAGCAGTACGGCACTCCACTGGTTATTGTAGATTTCGGAACAGCGACGACCTTCGATTATATCGATGCTTCAGGTGCTTATTTAGGTGGCGCTATCGTTCCAGGTATCGGCATTGCGGCAGAGGCCTTGTACCAACGTGCAGCGAAGCTACCTCGGATTGAGCTTGCAAAGCCAAAAACAGTCATTGGTCGCAACACGGTTGCAGCTATGCAGGCGGGTATTATTTTCGGCTATGCAGGCCAGGTTGATGGAATTGTAAGAAGAATATGCAAGGAATTTGGCGTACAGCCTAGAGTCATTGCAACTGGGGGCTTGGCTGAGCTAATTGCTGGCGAGTCGGAAACGATTGAAAAGGTTGATCCTTTGTTGACGTTAGAAGGATTGAGGATTGTATATGAGCGTAATGGGTAAAAATAAATATTCAGCTATGACAAAGGTTTGTGGTTTACTGAGGGAGGGCTTGGTAGTATGAAGGACGAAATAATACGTGGTACAGCATGGAATAATGGAATACGGGTATTTGCTGCTCGCATGACTGAATTAGTTGGAGAATTGCAACGACGGCATGGAACTTTCCCTACTGCAACAGCAGCTTTGGGTCGTACTGCGACCGTATCTGCTATGATGGGATTTATGCTCAAAGGCAATGAGAAGCTAACGGTACAAGTAAAGGGTGACGGCCCACTAGGTCAAATTGTCGTTGATGCTAATGCGGCAGGAGAAGTTAGAGGTTATGTTGACCATCCCGAAGTTCATCTTGCTAGTAATAATCAAGGTAAATTAGACGTAGCAGGTGCGGTTGGACGCTCAGGCTTTGTCCATGTTACTAAGGATTTAGGACTTAAAGAGCCTTATCGGGGCAGTGTTCCCATTATTTCCGGGGAGCTTGCAGAAGATTTTACTCTTTATTTCGCAGATTCCGAGCAAAGCCCTTCTGCAGTGGGATTGGGTGTTCTAGTAGATGCAGACGGATCTGTGCTACATGCGGGTGGATATATCGTGCAAGTGCTACCGGGATTAGCAGATGATCAGCTCGTTCGCTTGGAGCAGGCAGTTGCAAACATGCCACAGGTGACAGCGTTACTCGATCAAGGAGAAACACTGGAATCGATTCTGCAGTTTCTCGTTGGGGAAGATTTGACGATACATAATTCAATCGAGCCGGTATTCAAGTGCAAATGCTCACGTGAGCGTTTTGAGAAGGCACTTATTACGCTTGGTAAGAAAGAAATCCTCAGCCTGATAGAGGAAGACGGTCAAGCGGAGCTGCACTGCCACTTCTGCAATGAGAAATATTTGTTCGAAGCTGAAGAGCTGCAAGCCTTGCATAGTCTTTCCGATAAGGATTAAGGAAGGGATGATACTTATGAGGGAGACGATACGGCTAAAGCCGCTCGTACTGCTGGCCCTCTCTGCAACCATGATCATGACTTCAGGCTGTCAATCAAGTTCTCCCCTAGCCACTCCTAGCGACAGTAATGTTAAGGATACTCCTCTTAAGGAGGATATTGTCGCAACAGTAGGGGATGTATCCATCTCCCGTCAGCAGCTGCTTGATCGACTGATATCGTCGTATGGTTCACAGACACTAAGGAGTATGATGCTCTTTGCGGCTGTGAACGAGGAGGCGAAATCGCTTGCTATCAGTGTAGCTGATGAAGAGCTGGAACAAGAGCTACAGCTTATGAAACAAGGGTACGAGGATGAAGCCCAGTTCTATGCAGCGATGAAAGAGCAATTGGGGATGAGTCGGGAAGAGGTTCGCGAGGATGCTCATTACCGCTTGTTGCTTGAGAAGCTGTCTATTCGAAATATTACCGTGTTGGACTCGGAGATCGATCAGTATTTAGTAGATCACCGGGAGGAATATGAGCCTCGCAAGAAGTATGATATTGCACAGATTATTGTGCAGAAGAAGGAACAGGCTAATGAGCTGCTCTCTCAGCTAGCTGCGGGTGCTGGCTTTGAAGCGTTGGCACGTCAATATTCTATAGACGAGTTTACAGCTAATGAAGGCGGCAAGGTCGGATGGGTGGAGGAGCATGATCCATTCGAAGCGCCTGAGGTGCTGCAGGCTATTGCATCAATGCAAGTAGGAGAAGTGAATGGTCCGATCCAAACTGACCAAGGCTACTTTATTGTGAAATTGAACGCGAGAAGCGAAGCTCAGTTAAAGTCACAAGAAGTGATCCGGCTTGAGGTGAGAAAACAGCTGGCTCTTGGGAAGGCTATTTCTCTGAAGGATATGGAAGAGGCTTTGTTAATCAAGTTTCAGGCGAACGTTAAGGAGCCAGCTCTGAGGCCTTAGACGTTATGGTTGGGAATTATAGGAACATACTATTGACAATCCTCTTTGGGGTTTGTTAAGATGAAAGCAAACAAAAAGCCGACTGAATTAGTCGGATTAACGTATTGATGCGGCGTACAGCCGTATATTTTGGGAGGGAACAAGTCCAATGGCAAAGATTGTTCAGAATGTTACTCAGCTTATCGGCAATACGCCACTCGTTCGTTTGAATCGTATCGTACCTGAAGGCAGCGCAGAAATTTACGTTAAATTGGAATATCAGAATCCAGGCTCTAGCGTTAAAGATCGTATTGCGATCAGCATGATTGAAGAAGCTGAAAAGCAAGGCTTGATTAAACCAGGCGTTACTACAATCGTTGAGCCAACAAGTGGTAACACAGGAATCGGATTGGCATTGGTTTCTGCAGCGAAAGGATACCGTGCGATTCTGGTTATGCCAGAAACAATGAGTATTGAGCGTCGCAACCTGCTTCGTGCTTATGGTGCAGAGCTAGTTCTTACACCGGGCTCCGAAGGCATGAACGGTTCTGTTAAGAAAGCAGAAGAAATCGTGAAGGAAAATGCCGATTACTTCTTGCCACAGCAATTCAAAAACCAAGCTAACGTGAAGATCCACCGTGAAACAACGGGTCCTGAAATCGTAGAAGCTATTAATTCCTATGATGGTAAAATCGATGCTTTCGTAGCAGGTATCGGTACAGGCGGAACTATCTCTGGTGCTGGTGAAGTGCTGAAACAGAATTTCCCGAACATCAAGATCGTTGCAGTTGAGCCTGCTGGATCTCCTTTGCTTTCCGGCGGTGGCCCTGGTCCTCATAAAATCCAAGGTATTGGCGCTAACTTCATTCCTGATATTCTAAACCGTGAGATTTATGACGCAATTGAAACTGTCGAGAACGAAGAAGCATTCGAAACAGCTCGTGCAGTAGCTAAGCAAGAAGGCCTGTTAGTAGGTATTTCTTCTGGTGCGGCTATTTTCGCTGCGCTGAAAGTTGCTAAAGAGCTTGGCGAAGGCAAACGCGTTGTAGCTGTTGTTCCTTCTAACGGCGAACGTTACCTGAGCACTCCTCTGTTTAACTTCGACAACTAATATTTCCTTTTAGTATAGAAACCAGCTGGTACATGCTTATTGCATGTCTGGCTGGTTTTTTGTGCTGTTTAGAATTTTCACGATTAAATCTCCCTCCGCTTGGCGCCTACACTTACTCTCCTCTCGTTTCGTCTCTTCTCGTCTCAGTGGGCTAGTAACCATATAATTTATGGCTATTGCTCCAATCACCGCAGTCCGGGGAGCAGCAGGCGATGTGCGGATGTGTGGATCGCCGGTTTACTCAGTTTCGCCAACAATGCTTTATTAGCCATCCCGAATGCTGAAGCACATCCATTAGAAGCATGCTGATGACTTTTGTGGTATTCTGCTTATTAAGAGAATGTTGAGGGAGTAGTAGCATGGAAGTTATCTCACTAGCGCAATGGAAACGGTGGAGCGAAGAAGGTAAATATGCCTTGCTTCCTTATGTACGTAAAATAGAGCTGGCATCGGAACAGTTATTGCCGGCATTCTGGGATCTCGTATGGGAGCAAGCATCGTCCTATGCTTGCTTGCTGGAAAGCGGCAAAGGTGGAAGATACTCGATAGTGGGCCTGCGTCCAGTGTCTGTAATCGAAGGCAAGGATGGCCAAGCGCGCATTCTGGAGCAACGCGGGAATGGAGCGGGATGGACTAAGGTCAGTCAGATGGAGGGCTCCCCCACAAAGCTACTGAGGAAGTGGATGCATCCGTGGACCGGACCTAGACCGGAAGGAGTACCGGATTGCATTGGTGGCGTTTTAGGCTTCTGGAGCTATGATGTTGTGCGTAGCCTGGAGAAGCTGCCTGTGTCGGCAGAGGATGATCTAGGCTTACCGGAATATGTATTCCAACGGTTCGAGCAGCTTTGGGTAGCTGATCATAAAGAGAATGTCGTATATTGTGCAGTTCATACTCATCATGGGGCGAATGTTGAGCCTTCTGCATTGGAGCAGTTATTTGTTTCGGCCCAACAGCGTGCCCTGGAAATGGAACAGCAATGGACAGGCTGGCTTTCCGCTAGTCGGACAGCCTCTCAAATAGCGCGTAAGCAACAGATGCATTCCAGAATGGAAGCGGATCAGCTGCAGATCGATGTAGAAAGCTTGCCTGGGCTGTCTACTTCGTTGAGTAAATCTGAATTTCAGGAAGCTGTGCAGCGCATTCAGCAATATATTGGGCAGGGCGACGTGTTCCAAGTGAACCTATCTATGCGTCAAAGCCGTCAGATCGATGTGTCGTCTGAAGTAATCTATGAGTGGCTAAGGGTCATTAATCCGTCGCCTTACATGGGACTGCTTCGTACACCATCCTTCTCCTTGGTTAGCGCTTCTCCAGAGCTGTTAGTTAAGCTAGACGATGGGAAACTATCTACTCGCCCGATTGCCGGTACTCGTCGCCGTGGGAAGACTCCTGAGGAAGATCGCGCTTTTGAGGAGGAGCTTGTCTCCAATGAGAAGGAACGAGCAGAGCATGTCATGCTTGTCGATCTTGAGCGTAATGATCTCGGTCGGGTCGCCAAGTATGGAACGGTTAAGGTTCCAGAGCTGATGACAGTGGAGCGCTATTCACACGTGATGCATCTGGCATCTCAGGTGGAAGCAAGAGTGGCTGATGGGAAAGATACGTTGGATGTGCTTGCGGCTGTTTTTCCTGGTGGGACTATTACAGGAGCACCGAAGATTCGCACTATGGAAATTATCGAGGAACTGGAACCAACCCGTAGAGGGCCGTATACGGGCTCGATGGGGTGGATTGACTATAGTGGCAATATGGAATTTAATATAATTATTCGAACAATTACTGTTCAAGACGGTTATTGTCATATTCAAGCGGGAGCCGGTATTGTCATCGATTCGGACCCGGAGCGTGAATTCTACGAAAGCTTAAGCAAAGCCAAGGCGCTTTGGAAAGCTGTACAGTACAGTGAAGGGCAGGGGCATCGACATGATTCTAGTTATTGATAATTATGATTCGTTCACTTATAACCTGGTGCAGTACCTGGGAGAGCTTGGTGAAGAGATTGTCGTACACCGCAATGATGAGATCGATCTAGAGGGTATCTCCAAGCTTGCACCGGACCATATCCTTATCTCACCGGGTCCATGCACGCCGAATGAGGCGGGAGTTAGCTTAGCGCTTCTGGATCGATTCAAAGGCGAAATTCCGATATTCGGAGTTTGTTTGGGTCATCAAGCCATCGGACAAGCTTTCGGAGGGGATGTTATACGTGCAGACCAGCTTATGCACGGAAAGACATCCGAAATTACTCATGATGGCCGGACGATCTTTGAGGGGCTCCCTTCTCCTTTTACAGCGACGCGGTACCACTCCCTCATTGTTAAACGAGATACTTTGCCGGACTGCCTAGAGATCAGTGCGGAGACCGAGGACGGCCTAATTATGGGACTTAGGCACAAAGAGTACGTAGTGGAAGGTGTTCAATTCCATCCGGAATCTATTATGACCGATCACGGATTAACGATTCTTCGTAATTTTTTAAGCAATAAGTCAGGCTTAAGAGCATGAAGGTGCTCTTAAACGGACAATTGACAGACAGCAAAGATGCCGTGATCTCCGTATTTGATCACGGTTTTTTGTACGGTATGGGCCTGTTTGAAACCTTTCGGACGTATAACGGAAAGCCTTGGTTATTGGAGAGGCATGCCAATAGGCTGATGAAGGGCTGCGAAAGCCTCGGGATTGTTTACACCCCAGATTTGCCCAAGATGGAACAATCTGTGACAGAGCTTCTTAGAGCGAATGGGTTAGCCGACGGTTATATCCGTTGGTCTGTTACTGCTGGTGAAGGTGCGATAGGGCTTCCGTCTGAAGCTTATGATCATCCGGCAGAGATTGTGTATGCTAAGGAGCTAGCGGCGGACGACCCATCAACCCGTAAGGGGAAGGCTTTGAGGCTATTGCAGCTTCCCCGTAGCACTCCGGAAGGTGACGCGCGATTAAAATCTTTTCATTATATGAATAATATTAATGCCAAGAGGGAACTAAATAGTGCGGGTGTTAGACCTGGAACGGAAGGGCTTTTCTTGGATCATAAAGGGAACGTAGTTGAAGGAATTGTCAGCAATGTATTCTGGATTTCGGACGGAGTGTTATATACACCTTCTGCAGAAACGGGATTGCTGCAAGGAATTACACGAGAATATGTACTTGAGCTAGCGGCGGAAATGGGTATTAAAACAGAGCAGGGCTTGTACGCCTGGGATAAGCTATTGTATGCCGACGAGGTATTCTTAACGAACTCGATTCAGGAAATCGTTCCTGTTACGAAGGTCGAGAACATTGGTGGGCGAGGACTTAATCCAGGGGGATGTAATTCAGTAGGAGTAGTTACCCATGGATTGATGGCCAAGTATCGTGAAGCTGCCGAGAGGAACAATACACAATGAATCCAACCTTTTACAATCGTACCTATATGTTTCGTGATGGTTTGAAGCTGGAATTAGGACAAAGGACACTCATTATGGGGATATTGAATGCCACGCCGGATTCTTTCTCAGATGGTGGTCGTTTCGATGCAGTGGAGTCGGCTGTCGAGAGGGCAAAGCAAATGGCTGCCGAAGGGGCCGATATAATTGATATCGGTGGAGAGTCGACAAGACCTGGTCATGACCCAGTTTCTCTGGAAGAGGAATTAAGGCGGATCATTCCGATTATTCGTGCAGTGCGAGATCAGGTGAAGCTTCCGATAAGCGTGGATACTTACAAAGCGGAAGTTGCACGTCAAGCATTGGAAGCGGGAGCTCATATCGTAAATGATGTATGGGGATTTAAGCGGGATCCTGAATTGGCCAAGGTTTCTGCGGAGTTTGGATGCCCTGCTATTTTAACGCATAATCGTGAGGATAGAAATTACTCTGACTTCGTCCCTGATGTGCTAGAGGATTTAATGACAAGTGTACAATTGGCTAAAAATGCTGGTGTAGCAGAAGCTCATATTTGGTTAGATCCGGGCATTGGCTTCGCCAAGGATTACGACGAGAATCTGGAGCTAATGGGACGATTAGACGAAGTAGTCGGATTAGGGTTCCCGGTGCTATTAGGCACATCTCGCAAGTCCGTTATTCAGCGGACTCTGAATGTAAAGGCAGATGAAGCTTTGGAGGGGACTGGAGCAACTACGGCTCTAGGAATTGTACAAGGCTGTCAGATTATGCGGGTACATGATGTGCGGCAGATGAAACGGTTAGCAACGATGACTGATGCAATTGTGTATCGTCAAGCAGAGAAAGGAAGATGAGTATGGACAGAATGCTACTTAAAAAAATGGTGTTTTATGGATATCACGGGGTCTTCCCTGAGGAAAATAAGCTAGGTCAGAAGTATTATGTGGATTTGGATTTGGGAATAGATTTAAGCCGTGTTGCGCTTACGGATGATGTCGAGGATACGGTTAATTATGCTGAAGTCCATGCTATTGTTAAGGGTATCGTGGAAGGACCTCCGGTCAAGCTGATTGAGACGCTAACTGAAAAGATTGCGTCGACCCTACTCGGTACGTATACTAGTATCATTAAAGCAACGGTATCGGTAACCAAACCGAATCCCCCGTTCGATATTACCTTTGACGGAGTCACTGTGGAATTCCGTAGACAGAGGGATTCCAATGGGAACATCGTACCTGTAGAGGATTGAGAAATAAATGCTTGAAGCATATGTCGCGCTAGGCGCTAATCTGGGTGAGCGAGAATCGTCTCTGACGGAAGCGATACGCAGGCTGCAAGCTGATTCTGAGCTTGAGGTTTACCGTATTTCCGCTGTGTACGAGACCGCCCCTGTCGGATATACAGATCAGCCTTCTTTTCTCAATATGGCAGTTAGTCTGGGTACGGAGCTAGACCCTGTTACTCTGCTGCGTCGATTACTAGCTATTGAGCAGGAAATGGGCCGTGTGAGAGATATACGTTGGGGTCCGCGAAACATAGATTTGGATTTACTGGTTTTCGGAGAGGTGTCGATGGAGACGCCAGAACTGATACTCCCGCATCCCAGAATGGGACAGCGGGCTTTTGTGTTAGTGCCGCTTAAGGAAATATGGTCGCAGGATATAAGCTTTCCGTGGGAAACGGAGCTGTCGGCCTTTACTTGGGAAGAAGAAGGAATTAAGCGCTTCGCCGAATGGGATGGCCAAGGGCTACGAAAGGAGGAATAAGGAAATGCTTAAGATCGGTGATGTAGCAATGAATAACAATGTTGTGCTCGCACCTATGGCTGGCGTTTGTAATCCGGCGTTCCGACTTATCGCCAAAGAATTCGGCTGTGGTCTCGTCTGCGCAGAAATGGTAAGCGATAAGGCGATTCTACACGGTAATCAGCGGACGCTGGAGATGCTATTCGTAGATGAGCGGGAGAAGCCACTTAGCTTACAAATATTCGGAGGCGACAAGGAGTCCTTAGTCGAGGCCGTGAAGTTTGTTGACCAGAATACGAATGCCGATATCATTGACATCAACATGGGCTGCCCTGTGCCGAAAGTGACTAAGTGTGATGCAGGTGCACGTTGGCTGTTAGATCCGAAAAAAATATACGAGATGGTATCCTACGCGGCAGATGCGGCGAAAAAACCAGTAACTGTTAAGATGCGTATTGGCTGGGATGATGCACATATTTATGCAGTTGAAAATGCCCAAGCGGTTGAACGTGCAGGTGGAGCAGCGGTTAGTGTTCATGGCAGAACCCGTGAGCAGCTTTATACGGGGAAAGCAAACTGGGACATTCTAAGGGACGTGAAACAGGCGGTTAAAATACCCGTTATCGGCAATGGCGATGTCTTCTCACCAGAGGATGCAAAGAGCTTACTTGAGCATACGAATTGTGACGGAGTTATGATTGGACGCGGTGCACTAGGGAATCCTTGGATGCTCTATCGTACAGTTCACTATTTAACGACCGGAGAATTGCTTCCAGATCCATCTCCAGCTGAGAAAATACGTATTGCTGTTCTGCACTTGGACCGTTTGTCCGATCTCAAGGGAGAGATCGTTGCAGTGAGAGAAATGCGCAAGCATCTGGCGTGGTATCTGAAGGGCTTACCTGACTCTGCAGTGGTGAAAAATTCAATCATGGATTTGACCAGTCGTTCTGCAGTCGTTTCCGTGCTTGATGAATATGTCAGAACGGTCGATGAATTGTTAGAGCGTATGGCAGCAGAAGCTTCTGAAGCGAGTGAAATCGTCGTACACTAAGATGAAGCGGTTGCAGCTGTTCCTAGGCTCTCCTTTTCCGCGAATTGACATTTTTCAGGGGTTGAAATATAATCAGTACCAATATTCGCCCGAGCAACAGGAAAATCGTAGGCAAGCATCTATTTGGATGTCATGTCAGCGGTGACCGACCATATATTTGATAAGCAACGCTGAAAATTTTTCCCATGACAGGAGATCGGTGAGATGAGCGATAAGGAAGTGCTTCTAACCCCAGATGGATTGAAGAGGCTCGAAGAGGAATTAGAAACTCTTAAATCCATTAAACGCCGCGAAGTTGCGGAACGCATTAAAGTTGCTATTGGATATGGCGACATCAGCGAGAACTCCGAGTACGAGGACGCGAAGAACGAGCAAGCCTTTATCGAAGGTCGCATCATCACACTAGAGAAGATGCTTCGCAACGCTCGTATCATCAATAATGATGAAATTGATTTGGAAACGGTAAGCATAGGTTCTAAAGTCGTCGTGGAAGATCTAGAATTCGGCGATAATATGGAATATACAATTGTTGGAACGGCTGAATCTGATCCGTTGAACAATAAGATTTCCAATGAAAGTCCAGTAGGCAAAGCGATTATTGGCAAGAAGAAAGGCACGACGGTTGAAGTGAACGTCCCTGCGGGTATCATTCAATACAAAATTGTCGATATCAAGATTTAACAATGGCGGCTAACCCGCATAAGGCGTAATATAAAACCTGAATGCTGCTCTCTATGCTCAAAAGCTTCCTACGGAAGCTTTTTTGCACGTATATAACGCATAATGCTTGCACGTTAAAGAAAAGAAATAAAGGAGAACGAAACCATGGAACATACAGAACAGCCCGAAACGGTTGAATTAGGTGAATTGCTACAAATTAGACGCAATAAGTTGGACGAGCTTCGCGCTTTGGGGATTGATCCGTTCGGAACGAAGTTTGATCGGACGCATCATGCGGGCGATCTTATGGCGAAGTACTCGGAAAATTCGAAGGAAGAGCTCGATGAAATCGGGCTTGAAGTTAGCCTAGCTGGCCGGATTATGACTAAGCGTGGAATGGGTAAAGCCTCTTTCGCGAATTTGCAGGATCTAAGTGGCAGAATTCAGATTTATGTTCGTCAGGATTCTGTTCCTAGCCACAAGTTCCAAGCATTCACCTTACTTGATATTGGCGATATGATCGGAGTTAAGGGTGTTGTGTTCAAAACGAATACGGGCGAAACATCGATTAAGGTTCATGATCTTGAGATTTTGACTAAATCATTGCTCCCATTGCCGGACAAGTTCCATGGTCTGAAGGATGTAGAAAAGCGTTACCGTCAACGTTATGTTGATTTGATTGTTAATCCAGATGTGCAGAAAACATTCATTTCCCGTTCGCGTATTATTCAATCGATGCGACGCTATTTGGATGATCGCGGGTATTTGGAAGTAGAGACGCCTACCTTGCATTCTATTGCCGGTGGTGCTGCTGCCCGTCCTTTCGTTACCCATCACAACGCACTCGATATGCAGCTCTATATGAGAATTGCAATTGAGCTCCATCTGAAAAGATTGATCGTAGGCGGCCTGGAAAAAGTGTACGAGATTGGCCGCGTATACCGTAATGAAGGAATTTCAACACGCCATAATCCAGAATTTACGATGATTGAGCTATACGAGGCTTATGCTGACTATGAGGACATCATGCGTTTGACTGAAGAGCTTATTGCTCATATTGCCAAAGAGGTTCACGGGACAACTAAGATTACTTACCAAGGACAAGAAGTAGATCTTACGCCAGCTTGGCGCCGGGTATCGATGACTGAGCTTATCCGTGAAACAGTTGGTGTGGACTTTACGGTCCAAATGACGGATGAAGAAGCACATGCGATAGCTAAGGAACACAAGGTTCCTGTTGAGAAGCACATGTCGTTCGGGCATATTGTGAATGCGTTCTTCGAAACCTTCTGCGAGCATACTTTGATTCAGCCTACTTTTGTAACGGGACATCCTGTTGCGATTTCACCTTTGGCTAAGAAAAAAGAATCAGATCCACGGTTCACCGACCGTTTCGAGCTGTTCATTGTGGCTAGAGAGCACGCTAATGCATTTACGGAGCTTAATGATCCGATAGATCAGCGCGAGCGTTTTGAAGCACAGATGTCGGAAAAGGAAGCGGGCAATGACGAAGCTCATGAGATGGATGACGATTTCATCCGTGCGCTGGAATATGGAATGCCCCCAACGGGTGGATTAGGTATAGGGGTTGACCGATTGGTTATGCTGCTTACCGATGCACCTTCTATCCGAGACGTTCTGCTTTTCCCGCATATGAGAGACAAAGCTGGCGAATAATACATTTAGTTACTAAAGAGGCACCCTGCTGTGGATGCCTCTTTAGTATTTAAGGGCTTCTCTAGGGGAGGCTTGAGGAGGGGTATCTTTAGGGGTGGCTATCACACTCCGTCGCGCTTTATGCAAGGTGCTGAAAGTGGCTAAACATAGGGGTGTAATAAAAACAAAAAAGAATTTGAAAAAGGGGTTGCAATCGTGTTGTAGGCTGTGATATATTATTTAAGCCGCTTCAAGAGGGCGCAGCACAAACAAGCAAAACAGTAACACGAATTGTTCTTTGAAAACTGAACATTGAGCGTAAGAAAACGAACAAATCGTTGGAAGATAACTTCGGTTATCGGAAGACAAACCAGTTGTAAAGATTGAGCCTCAAAGGCTCTTTAATACGAAGCTTCGGCTTCACTATTATGGAGAGTTTGATCCTGGCTCAGGACGAACGCTGGCGGCGTGCCTAATACATGCAAGTCGAACGGATCTTGTTTAGAAGCTTGCTTCTAAACTTGGTTAGTGGCGGACGGGTGAGTAACACGTAGGCAACCTGCCCATAAGATCGGGATAACATTCGGAAACGAATGCTAAGACCGGATAAACAATTTGATCGCATGGTCGAATTGGGAAACGCGGAGCAATCTGCGGCTTGTGGATGGGCCTGCGGCGCATTAGCTAGTTGGTGGGGTAATGGCTCACCAAGGCGACGATGCGTAGCCGACCTGAGAGGGTGAACGGCCACACTGGGACTGAGACACGGCCCAGACTCCTACGGGAGGCAGCAGTAGGGAATCTTCCACAATGGGCGAAAGCCTGATGGAGCAACGCCGCGTGAGTGAGGAAGGCTTTCGGGTCGTAAAGCTCTGTTGCCAGGGAAGAATAAGGGTGAGAGTAACTGCTCATCTGATGACGGTACCTGAGAAGAAAGCCCCGGCTAACTACGTGCCAGCAGCCGCGGTAATACGTAGGGGGCAAGCGTTGTCCGGATTTATTGGGCGTAAAGCGCGCGCAGGCGGTTCTTTAAGTCTGGTGTCTAAGTGCGGGGCTCAACCCCGTGATGCACTGGAAACTGGGGAACTTGAGTGCAGAAGAGGAGAGCGGAATTCCACGTGTAGCGGTGAAATGCGTAGAGATGTGGAGGAACACCAGTGGCGAAGGCGGCTCTCTGGACTGTAACTGACGCTGAGGCGCGAAAGCGTGGGGAGCAAACAGGATTAGATACCCTGGTAGTCCACGCTGTAAACGATGAGTGCTAGGTGTTGGGGGTATCATGCCCTCGGTGCCGAAGTTAACACATTAAGCACTCCGCCTGGGGAGTACGGTCGCAAGACTGAAACTCAAAGGAATTGACGGGGACCCGCACAAGCAGTGGAGTATGTGGTTTAATTCGAAGCAACGCGAAGAACCTTACCAGGTCTTGACATCCCTCTGAATCCTCTAGAGATAGAGGCGGCCTTCGGGACAGAGGAGACAGGTGGTGCATGGTTGTCGTCAGCTCGTGTCGTGAGATGTTGGGTTAAGTCCCGCAACGAGCGCAACCCCTAAACTTAGTTGCCAGCAGGTTAAGCTGGGCACTCTAGGTTGACTGCCGGTGACAAACCGGAGGAAGGCGGGGATGACGTCAAATCATCATGCCCCTTATGACCTGGGCTACACACGTACTACAATGGCCGGTACAACGGGCTGCGAAACCGCGAGGTGGAGCCAATCCCAACAAAGCCGGTCTCAGTTCGGATTGCAGGCTGCAACTCGCCTGCATGAAGTCGGAATTGCTAGTAATCGCGGATCAGCATGCCGCGGTGAATACGTTCCCGGGTCTTGTACACACCGCCCGTCACACCACGAGAGTTTACAACACCCGAAGTCGGTGGGGTAACCCGCAAGGGAGCCAGCCGCCGAAGGTGGGGTAGATGATTGGGGTGAAGTCGTAACAAGGTAGCCGTATCGGAAGGTGCGGCTGGATCACCTCCTTTCTAAGGAACCCTTCGGGTTATAAAAGTCCATAGCTACTTCGGTAGGATGGCAAATTCGTTTCTTACGCTCAAGTTCAGTTTTGAAAGAGCAATACACTCTTTCTTTAGAAAGCCGGTTTGGTGGCAACGGCGGAGGGGTTCCACGCGTTCCCATCTCGAACACGACCGTTAAGCCCTCCAGCGCCAATGGTACTTGGACCGCAGGGTCCTGGGAGAGTAGGACGTCGCCAAGCCGGGCTTTTCTTATCTCTGCTTGTAGAGGTAAGGAAGGAACATAGCCAGCAGCATCGGGCGCACATATTGGCCTTTAGCTCAGCTGGTTAGAGCGCACCCCTGATAAGGGTGAGGTCGGTGGTTCGAGTCCACTAAGGCCAACCATCTTTTCTTGAAACTTTATAACCCATGGGGACTTAGCTCAGCTGGGAGAGCACCTGCCTTGCACGCAGGGGGTCAGCGGTTCGATCCCGCTAGTCTCCACCATGAGACTTTCAGAGACGACCTTTGGTCGCTCGTTTGTACCTTGAAAACTGGATAGCGAAACAAAGCGCGAAAGAAGAGTAGTATCATCTATGCCTTACTAGTGTCTAATTATGTACTGACAACCGAACATTAGACTTCGTCTAACGTTAACGGTTGCAGTTGGTTAAGCTAATAAGAGCGCACGGAGGATGCCTAGGCGCCAGGAGCCGAAGAAGGACGCGACGAACAGCGATATGCTTCGGGGAGCTGTAAGTGAGCTTTGATCCGGAGATTTCCGAATGGGGAAACCCAGCTACCGTAATGGGTAGTTACCCTCGACTGAATACATAGGTCGTTGGAGGCACACCAGGGGAACTGAAACATCTAAGTACCCTGAGGAAAAGAAAACAAAAGTGATTCCGTCAGTAGCGGCGAGCGAAAGCGGAGAAGCCCAAACCTAAGAGCTTGCTCTTAGGGGTTGTGGGACGTCTCACATGGAGTAAGAAAAGAGAGTATTAGGCGAAGAGGTCTGGAAAGGCCCGTCACAGAAGGTAAAAACCCTGTAGCCGAAAGTACCCTCTCTCCGAGACGGATCCCGAGTACCGCGGGACACGAGAAACCCCGTGGGAATCCGGCAGGACCATCTGCCAAGGCTAAATACTTCCTGGCGACCGATAGTGAAGCAGTACCGTGAGGGAAAGGTGAAAAGCACCGCGGGAGCGCGTGAAAAAGAACCTGAAACCGTGCGCTTACAAGAAGTCAGAGCCCGATCTAGGGGTGATGGCGTGCCTTTTGTAGAATGAACCGGCGAGTTACGTTCACGTGCAAGGTTAAGCTGATGAGGCGGAGCCGAAGGGAAACCGAGTCTGAATAGGGCGAATAAGTACGTGGTCGTAGACCCGAAACCGTGTGATCTACCCTGTGCAGGGTGAAGGTGCGGTAACACGCACTGGAGGCCCGAACTCGTGAACGTTGAAAAGTTCTGGGATGACGTGGGGGTAGGGGAGAAATTCCAATCGAACTCGGAGATAGCTGGTTCTCCCCGAAATAGCTTTAGGGCTAGCCTCGAGGTAAAGCATCGTGGAGGTAGAGCACTGATTGGGTGCGGGGCCCGCCAAGGGTTACCAAGTCCAGTCAAACTCCGAATGCCATGTATGTATACTCGGGAGTCAGACAGCGAGTGCTAAGATCCGTTGTCAAGAGGGAAAGAGCCCAGATCATCAGCTAAGGTCCCCAAGTGTGTGTTAAGTGGGAAAGGATGTGGAGTTGCGAAGACAACCAGGATGTTGGCTTAGAAGCAGCCACCATTTAAAGAGTGCGTAATAGCTCACTGGTCGAGTGACTCTGCGCCGAAAATGTAACGGGCTAAACACACCACCGAAGCTATGGCATGACACTTAGGTGTCTTGGGTAGGGGAGCGTTGTATGCGGGTAGAAGTCAGACCGTAAGGACTGGTGGACTGCATAGAAGTGAGAATGCCGGTATGAGTAACGAAAAGACAGGTGAGAATCCTGTCCGCCGAAAGCCTAAGGGTTCCTGGGGTAGGTTCGTCCGCCCAGGGTAAGTCGGGACCTAACGCGAGGCCGAAAGGCGTAGTGGATGGACAACAGGTTGAAATTCCTGTACCGTAATCCGTTATGAGCAATGGGGGACGCAGGAGGAGAACGACGCAGACTGATGGAATAGTCTGTCCAAGCAGTAAGAGGTGAGTGTAGGCAAATCCGCACTCTAATACCTCAAGCTGTGATGGGGAGGGAAAATCACAGTACCGAAGGTCATGTACCACGCTGCCAAGAAAAGCCTCTAGCCAGGAGAAGGTGCCCGTACCGCAAACCGACACAGGTGGGCGAGATGAGAATTCTAAGGCGCGCGGAAGAACTCTCGTTAAGGAACTCGGCAAAATGACCCCGTAACTTCGGGAGAAGGGGTGCCCCGGTAGTGTGAATAGCACGAGGGGGCGCAGTGAAGAGGCCCAAGCGACTGTTTAGCAAAAACACAGGTCTGTGCGAAGCCGTAAGGCGAAGTATACGGGCTGACGCCTGCCCGGTGCTGGAAGGTTAAGAGGAGTGGTTAGGGGCAACCCGAAGCTATGAATTGAAGCCCCAGTAAACGGCGGCCGTAACTATAACGGTCCTAAGGTAGCGAAATTCCTTGTCAGGTAAATTCTGACCCGCACGAATGGCGTAACGACTTGGGCGCTGTCTCAACGAGAGATCCGGTGAAATTTTAGCACCTGTGAAGATGCAGGTTACCCGCGACGTGACGGAAAGACCCCATGGAGCTTTACTGTAGCTTGATATTGAACTTTGGTACGGTCTGTACAGGATAGGTGGGAGCCTTTGAAGGTGGAGCGCAAGCTTCACTGGAGGCGCCGTTGGGATACCACCCTGATCGTATCGGAGTTCTAACTCACTACCCTTATCGGGTAGGAGGACCGTGTCAGGCGGACAGTTTGACTGGGGCGGTCGCCTCCTAAAGAGTAACGGAGGCGCTCTAAGGTTCCTCAGCGCGGTTGGAAATCGCGCGCAGAGTGCAAAGGCATAAGGGAGCTTGACTGCGAGACCTACAAGTCGAGCAGGGACGAAAGTCGGACTTAGTGATCCGGTGGTACCGAATGGAAGGGCCATCGCTCAACGGATAAAAGCTACCCTGGGGATAACAGGCTTATCTCCCCCAAGAGTCCACATCGACGGGGAGGTTTGGCACCTCGATGTCGGCTCATCGCATCCTGGGGCTGAAGTAGGTCCCAAGGGTTGGGCTGTTCGCCCATTAAAGCGGTACGCGAGCTGGGTTCAGAACGTCGTGAGACAGTTCGGTCCCTATCTGTCGCGGGCGTAGGAAATTTGAGAGGGGCTGTCCTTAGTACGAGAGGACCGGGATGGACGCACCGCTGGTGTACCAGTTGTTCCGCCAGGAGCATCGCTGGGTAGCCAAGTGCGGAAGGGATAAGCGCTGAAAGCATCTAAGCGCGAAGCCTGCCTCAAGATGAGATTTCCCAATTCGTAAGACCCCTGGAAGAACACCAGGTTGATAGGCTCGGGGTGGAAGCGCGGTAACGTGTGTAGCTGACGAGTACTAATCGGTCGAGGGCTTATCCTAAGCGAATAGACAACTGTAACATGCAAGACCACCACTCTTCTTCCTGCTTTGTTTCGCATCCAGTTTTCAAGGCGCAAGCCTACAACACAATGCTTGTCATTGTCTGTTGTAGCATTGTGGCTCGTAGCCAGATTGGCGTGCGAGCATATAGTCTATATGTAATTTTACGGAAGTGTCCTAGCTAAGGGACGCTTTTTTTGTTTTAAACTAAACCCTCTGTTCCTTAAGTTCCGCTGTTAAGTGAAGCCTTACAATGAAGGATATCCCACTGATTCCACAATCTTAGACGTTACACAAACCCTCCAAATGCAAACAATACCTTTACTCTGTATTTGGGAGGCAATAATCCACCAATGAAGAAAAAACGAATGGTTAAATCGGCTAAATTTTTATTACTAATTGTCGTTACGATCTGTATTGTGGTTGGCTGCAGTAATACCAAATCCGGTAAGTTGGGGCAGAAGGAAAATAAAAATCGTACTTTTCACAAAAATGTCATTGATCCGAAAGTACAAAACGTAAAAAAAATAAAAAAAAGCAATCAGGATGATGCAAGCTCAGTGCCCCTAATGACTTCAACAAAACCTATAAGAGCTATCTATGTGACCTCCCATGTTGCGAACAGTAAAAGGATCGATGATCTGGTTGACCTTATTAATCAAACCGAGCTAAATGCCATGGTAATAGACATTAACAGCGGAATCACATTGTCGATACCGACCCAATCCAGCCACAATAAAAGCTACAATAAGCTGCTTACCTTTTCAAATAAAAATTCCTCCAAGCATTTCCTTGAAGTCATTAAGAAATTAAAGCAGCAGAACATTTATTTAATTGCGCGGCTCGTTACATTCAAAAATCCCGAGCTAGCTAATGCCGTCCCTTCATGGAGCCTGAAGCGCAAAAACGGAAAGGTATGGAGAGATCGCAGTGGTAATGCCTGGATTGACCCCTATAAGCAAGAGGCATGGGAATATCCACTTGCATTGGCTGAGAGTGCTGCTCAGATCGGTTTTGACGAAATCCAATACGATTATGTAAGGTTCCCTGAAAATGCTGCTAAAGTGGATCGAGAGGTCGCTTATGCGAATGAGGAAGGGTGGAGTAAGAGCGAGGCCATCCGCCGGTTTCTCCACCGAGCCAATGAACGGACGCACAAATACGGGGTGCGTGTGTCAGCAGATGTATTCGGTATGGTGGGGTCTACGAACGATGACATGAAGATTGGTCAGAAGTGGGATGCCATAGCCAGAGAGATTGATGTCATCTCACCAATGATATATCCTTCTCATTACTCCAAAGGAATGTGGGGCATCGACAATCCCGATTTAAGCCCTGGTGCTATTATTAAACGTGCTTTATCGGATACAGCAAAACGTAATCACAAGCTCAATGAACAGGGCTTTGCGACGGCAGAAGTTCGTCCATGGTTACAAGGCTTTACAGCCGGTTGGATACACCCTCATCAGAAATATGGGACAGCACAAATTCGCGAACAGATCCTTGCGGCGAGAAAAGCTGGATTTAATTCCTATATGATATGGAATTCTGCCAGTAGATATCCCAAATTCAGCACATAAGCATGAGAGCAGCGCGACAAAAAACGCTTACATGGTGCGGGATCTCGGCATTCGAATGTGCTTGACAGCCTATGTTGCCTCTGCTAAGATTGACGATAATCAATCGGAGATATTAGCCGGATAAGCATTTCGGCAAAGGGGGTAAATAACTGTGTGGCAAACGAAATTCGCTAAAGAAGGACTTACTTTTGATGACGTGCTACTCGTTCCTCGTAAATCATCCATTCTTCCTCGGGACGTAGATGTATCAACAGTGCTTAGTCCTTCGGTGAAGCTTAACATACCGTTGATCAGTGCGGGGATGGATACAGTAACGGAAGCAGCATTGGCGATTGCAATAGCTCGTGAGGGCGGTATTGGAATTATTCATAAGAACATGTCGGTAGCTCAGCAAGCGGAAGAGGTGGATCGCGTTAAGCGTTCCGAGAGCGGAGTTATTACCAATCCTTTCTCGCTGACACCCGAGCATCATGTTTATGACGCTGAAGAATTAATGGGTAAATATCGCATTTCTGGTGTTCCCATTGTTAATGATGAAGGAAAGCTAGTGGGGATTCTTACTAACCGTGACCTTCGCTTTGTACATGATTTCTCCATTAAAATTAAAGATGTTATGACGCATGATAACTTGGTTACAGCACCCGTAGGAACGACACTTCAGCAAGCTGAGGGTATCCTTCAGCGGCATAAGATCGAGAAGCTCCCTCTTGTTGATGAGTCGAACAACCTGAAGGGTCTTATTACCATTAAAGATATCGAGAAGGCAATCCAGTTCCCGAATGCGGCTAAGGACAACCACGGTCGTCTATTAGTCGGCGCAGCAGTGGGCGTTTCCAAAGATACTGTCGAACGGGCAGAAGCGTTGGTTCAAGCAGGTATTGACGTACTGGTTGTTGATTCAGCGCATGGTCATCATATTGATATCGTAACTATGGTTCGTAAGCTACGTGACAAATACCCAGATCTCACAATTATTGCAGGTAACGTGGCTACAGGCGAAGCTACAAGAGATCTTATCGAAGCTGGTGCATCAGTCGTTAAGGTAGGAATCGGTCCGGGATCGATTTGTACGACGCGTATTATTGCTGGTATCGGTGTTCCCCAAATTACGGCAATTTATGACTGCGCAACAGTAGCTCGTGAATATAATATTCCAATCATTGCTGATGGTGGAATTAAATATTCCGGAGAAGTTACTAAAGCCATTGCGGCAGGCGCCAGTGTTGTCATGTTGGGCAGCTTGTTTGCAGGTACAGAAGAAAGCCCAGGAGAGTCGGAAATTTATCAGGGTCGTCGTTATAAGTCCTACCGGGGTATGGGTTCTATCGGAGCAATGAAAGACGGCAGTAAAGACCGTTACTTCCAAGAGAATGAGAGCAAGCTTGTTCCGGAAGGTATCGAAGGCCGCGTTGCTTACAAAGGCCCACTTAAGGATACCATTCATCAGTTACTTGGAGGCCTTCGTTCCGGTATGGGATATTGTGGAACGGGCTCAATCGAAGAATTGAAAAACGATACAGAATTTGTTCGTATTACTGGAGCTGGATTGCGTGAGAGTCATCCGCATGACGTTCAAATTACGAAAGAAGCACCGAATTATTCCATGTAAATCCTGTTTGGGTAAGAGCCCTATAGAGGAGCCGAGGGACAGGAAGCAATCTGACCTTCGGCTTTTTCCTTTGCCTACTCCTATGTTACAATAGGGCGAAGGAATTTTATCGAAAAAGGAGAGAATGCGTTGAATCGTCATCATCTACTGTCATTGCCTAAAGTATTCGTTACGAAGCGGTTTGTTGCCGTTATCGTTCTCATTAATCTTCTCTTTGTGTTTGGCGTTTCTTCCTTCGCCTCTGCTGCTGATGAAGTTTCTGGAGCTCCTCAGTTAAACGCGAAATCAGCCATTCTAATGGATGCCGAAACGGGTCAAATATTGTACCAATTAGATGCAGAAACTGCTAGACCTCCAGCGAGTATGTCTAAGATGATGACCGAGTATTTGGTTTCTAGAGCGGTCAAGCAAGGCAAGCTGTCTTGGGATGAAAAGGTTAAGGTTACTGAAGGTGCCGCTAAACAAGTTGGCAGTCGAATTTTTCTGGCAGAAGGCGACGAACATACGATAAGGGAATTGTACATTGCGATGGCAGTTGGTTCGGCTAATGATGCTACTGCTCAATTGGCGATATCGGTTGCCGGATCTGAGGAAGCATTTGCTGTATTGATGAATGAAACTGCCAAAGAGCTTGGGATGACAACAGCTCACTTTGTTAACTCAACTGGGCTTGATCGCGCAGATATGCCTGAAAAGTACCGTCCTTCCTCTATAGAGGGCGAAACGGTTATGTCAGCTAAAGATTCGGCGATTCTCGCTTATCATATACTGAAGGAAGAGCCAGAATTTCTGGAAACGTCCAAAATTCAATCCTACAAGTTTCGTAAGAGAGACAAGACAGCAATATCGAACGTAAACTGGATGCTGGAAAGCAATAAAGATGTTCCTAGTCTTCGCAAATTCGCTTATGTTGGCGTAGATGGTTTGAAAACAGGACATACAAGTAATGCAGGGAACTGCTTCACAGGAACGGCTTTACAAAATGGTACACGACTGATAGCTGTAGTCATGGGAGTGCCTGGTGGAGTCAATGATGGTAAGCGGTTTTTAGAAACGGCTAAGCTATTCGACTATGGCTTCCAGAAGTTCGAGAAGAAAACAGTCATCCAAGCAAAAGCGATTATCCCTGAGCACGAAACTTTAAAGGTGAAAAAGGGGAAATCCACGAAGCTGAAAGTTGTGACTGCTACTGATATAACGATCATGGTACCTAAAGGGCAAGCAGTGGAGCCCGTAATTGAAGAAGTGAAAAGTACGCAGGACCCGCTAGTTGCTCCAATTAAACTTGGCGATAAAGTGGGAACGGTCACTTATAAATATAAAGACCCATCAACGCAAGAAGACAAGCTTGTAACCATTGATTTGATTGCCTCAGAAGATGTTAATAAAGCTAGCTGGTGGCGTTTATTTTTCCGCGCAATCGGCAACTTTTTCTCAGGACTGTTTCACGGAATTGTAGATCTTTTCTAAATTCCGACATAAGTGGTTGCCTATTAATGACACTTCATGTAAAATCTAAGATTAGAATCTTCGGGAGGCTTATAAACATGGAAACTGGAACTTCGAAAGTTAAACGCGGCATGGCCGAAATGCAAAAAGGCGGCGTTATCATGGATGTCATGAGCGTCGAGCAAGCGAAAATAGCTGAAGCAGCTGGTGCGACTGCAATCATGGCATTAGAAAGAGTCCCTTCTGACATCCGTGCAGCAGGCGGAGTGGCTCGTATGGCCAACCCGGAGTTAGTTGAGCAAGTTATTAAAGCGGTAAGCGTGCCTGTAATGGCTAAAGCTCGTATTGGCCATTATGTAGAAGCCAAGGTATTAGAATCCCTTGGAGTCGATTATATTGATGAGAGCGAAGTGCTCACACCAGCGGATGAAGTTTATCATATCGACAAATCCTTATTTACAATTCCATTCGTATGTGGAGCTAAAGACCTTGGAGAAGCTTTGCGCCGTATTCAAGAAGGTGCATCCATGCTTCGTACTAAAGGCGAACCAGGAACAGGCAACATTGTTGAAGCCGTTCGTCATATGCGTATTATTACAGGACAAGTTCGTCGTATCCAAAACTTGTCGAAGGACGAGCTCTTCCACGAAGCTAAAATTCTGGGAGTTTCTTATGATTTGTTGTTGGACATCCATGCAAATGGTCGCCTTCCTGTTGTTAATTTCGCAGCAGGCGGAATTGCTACCCCATCTGATGCAGCACTCATGATGCATTTAGGTGCAGATGGCGTATTCGTTGGCTCAGGTATTTTCAAATCCGACAGCCCAGAAAAATTTGCTCGCGCTATTGTTGAAGCGACAACTCACTACGAAGATTACGAGCTAATTGCTCGCGTATCTAAGGATCTGGGTGCTCCAATGAAAGGGATTGAAATCTCCAAGCTTCATTCCACAGAGCGGATGCAAGATCGCGGTATTTAAGTAAAAGAAATTCATATATATATTTGCTGATCAAATGAGCTTAACCATCGAGCGGCTTCCAATTGGAGGCCGTTCGAGATTTATAACTAGGCGGAAGAAGGAACAGTCATGAACATCGGAGTTCTGGCGTTGCAAGGAGCAGTAGCCGAACATATTCGGAGTATTGAGCTTGCAGGTGGTCAAGGTATTCCTGTCAAAAGAATTGAGCAGCTGTCAGAGATCGACGGACTCATCATTCCTGGAGGCGAGAGTACAACTATAGGTAAGCTAATGCGTAAATATGGCTTCATTGAGGCCATTCGTGAATTTGCAAACCAAGGTAAACCTATCTTCGGTACGTGTGCTGGGCTCATTGTGCTGGCAGAGCGTCTAGAAGGCGTGGAAGAGCCACACCTTGCCTTAATGGATATGACGGTAGCCCGCAATGCTTTCGGACGGCAACGGGAGAGCTTCGAGACCGATCTGGACGTTAAAGGAATCGATACACCCCTTCGTGCGGTGTTTATTCGTGCGCCTTTAATAAAACAGGTCAGCGATAAGGTAGAAGTATTGTCAGAATACAAAGGTGAGATTGTTACGGCTAAGCAAGGAAACCTTCTAGCTTCCTCTTATCACCCTGAGCTGACGGACGATTATCGTCTTCATGAGCTGTTCATTCGAATGGCACAAGAAGCAAGAGCTGCCCACCTATAACCATCCCTAATTAGGGAAAGGGGAATTATATTATGTTAGACGTTAAATTGCTCCGCAATGAGTATGATAAAGTCGTGCAAGCACTAACGAACCGCGGAGCATCTTTGGATCTGATCGCTGGGTTTCCCGAGCTAGATATTAGCCGTAGAGAGAAGCTTACCGAAAGCGAACAGCTCAAAAATCGCCGGAATGTCGTTTCGCAGGATGTTGCAAAGCTGAAGAAAAACGGCGAGAATGCAGATGATTTAATTGCCGAGATGCGGAATGTGAACGATAGAATTAAGCTTTTGGATGATGAGGTTCGTGAGATTGAGGTAGAGATGGACAGCCTTCTGCTCGCGATTCCGAATGTACCGCATGAGAGCGTGCCTATTGGCGCATCTGAAGAGGATAATGTGATCGTGCGTGTTGAGGGACAGCCTCGGCAGTTCGAATATGATCCTAAGGCCCATTGGGATATCGGTTTAGATCTTGATATTCTTGATTTCGAAGCGGCGGCCAAGGTTACGGGCTCGCGATTCGTTTTCTACAAAGGCTTAGGCGCTCGTTTGGAACGGGCTTTAATTAATTTTATGATGGATCTTCATTCCGATAAGCATGGATATGAAGAAATTTTGCCACCTTACATTGTCAATCGAGACAGTCTGGTCGGTACCGGACAGCTTCCTAAATTCGAGGAGGATTTGTTCAAAATTGAAGGGACAGAATATTTCCTTATTCCGACTGCAGAAGTACCGGTTACGAATTTGCATCGTGAGGAAATATTATCACTGGGCTCGCTTCCTAAATCTTATGTAGCATTCAGTGGCTGTTTCCGATCTGAAGCAGGTGCATCCGGACGGGACACTAGGGGCTTGATTCGTCAGCATCAGTTCAATAAGGTGGAAATGGTTCAACTGGTTGCTCCTGACAAGTCTTACGAGGTGCTAGAGGAGCTTACAGGCCATGCAGAGCGTGTTCTTCAGCTACTTGAGCTGCCTTATCGAGTATTGGCGTTATGCACAGGGGATATGGGCTTTGGCTCAGCGAAAACCTACGATTTAGAAGTTTGGATTCCGAGTGCAGGAACCTATCGTGAGATTTCATCCTGTACCAACTTCGAGGATTTCCAAGCGCGTAGAGCAGGCATCCGTTACCGTCCTGAGAACGGGGCTAAGCCAGAATTTGTCCACACGCTTAATGGCTCTGGTCTTGCTCTAGGTCGAACTGTTGCGGCTATCCTGGAAAATTACCAGCAGGATGATGGATCGGTTAAAATTCCTGAAGTATTAAAGCCTTATATGGGTGGAATTGAATTAATTAAACATAGGGGTTGAAATCCCTATATCGTATGTGATACAATAGCTTGGCAGTATCGGCTCAACCTTCACGGTAAAGTCATCTGCCAGACGTGGAGAGGTACCGAAGCGGTCATAACGGGGCGGTCTTGAAAACCGTTAGAGTGCAAGCTCACGTGGGTTCGAATCCCACCCTCTCCGCCATATTATCTCAAAGTCGAAACCGATCCGGGAAACTGGATCGGTTTTTTAGATATGCTGGAATAAGAATGTTGCAATGGGTCAACCTAACGAAGGTGGAGGTGCTCATTATGTCAACGAATGAAGAACTAGCTGTTCCGCAGCAGGATTTAGCAGAAGCCTGGCAACAAACACTTCCAGAGCGACTGCATGGGGGCGACAAGGCAGAGGTGGTGGCGGACGAGGCCGATTCTCGTACGCTACGGGTGCATATTAAGACAGCCGGGCATCAGATGTTTGAGTTTGATTTTGCGGTCCAGTATGTAGATAGCCGTGAAATCGATATTCAATTGACTGATGTGGAGAAGGATGGCCAGACGGTGGACGAACGTACTGATGTCATGCAGGAGCTAATCGTAGATTATCGTCGTCACTTGCATGAAACTGCTCAGGCGCTACATCATTATACGCACTCTTAGAAGGAGGTCATGAAGTGTCTCATTCAAGTGGTTCCGAGGACAAGAACCTCAGTAATGTGGTGGAAGAACTGGAGCAATCTCCTGTTAATTCACATCAAGCACAGCAAGTGCAGCAGAAGAAGAACGATCGCCGTCATCAGGATGCGCTCAATCATGACCATTCAACTGATCTTAATCACTTTAAATCGTAAGGGAGGCTTTCTTACATGAGTAAGCCAAAGACACAGCCTGTACCACAGCCTGCTGATCACAGTCGTAGGAGCTCAGAGGTGGAGCATCAGCCCAATGAGCCCTTATCCGGGTCAAAGTCGGTTAAAAATCAAAACCACACGAGACACAATAACGCAGAAGGTTAATAAAAGCCCCGGCGGGAAGCCGGGGTTTATTATTTTAAAATGGTCAAAATATTGACTTTTATTTTGGGAGATAAGCTCTCATTAGTTTACCCCAAGTATCTACATTGGTATAATTAAAATATATTAATATAGGAGGACTTGTTCATGACCGATATTACCGATATACTGCCACCCGGCGCAACTAATCAGATCCGCCATCACAAGCAAACCCCCTTGGAGCTTGCGCGCCGCATTATTTTCATTATTATAGGTGCTATTCTAGTTGCGGTTTCTTTGGAAATTTTCCTTGTACCCAACTCTATCATTGATGGAGGCATCACAGGTATCTCCATTATGACATCGTATTTAACCAAAATACCTATAGGTGTTTTTCTTTTCCTCTTTAACCTTCCCTTCCTCATTCTAGGCTACAAAACGATAGGTAAGACATTTGCATTCTCCACCTTACTCGGTGTTATCGTATTATCCATTTCTACTACCCTATTACATCCCGTCCAAGCCTTCACAGATGATATTTTCCTTGCAGCGGTGTTCGGCGGTATTTTCCTTGGTGCTGGAACAGGTATTGTTATCCGGGCTGGTGGATCTTTAGATGGAACTGAGATCGTCGCCATATTGCTCAATAGAAAACTACCCTTCTCCGTTGGTGAGACGGTTATGTTTATCAACTTCTTCATTCTAGGAAGCGCTGGTTTCGTCTATAGCTGGGATCGCGCAATGTTCTCTTTGATCGCTTATTACATTGCATTTAAGGTTATCGATCTTACATTGGAAGGCTTCGACGAGTCTAAATCATGCTGGATCATTAGTGATCTTCATAAAGATATCGGAGATGCGATCTACGCTCGTCTTGGTCGGGGTGTTACCTTACTACATGGTGAGGGTGGTTATGCTGGCGATCAGAAAAAGGTCATTTTCTGCGTCATAACACGTCTAGAGGAAACGAAGCTAAAATCAATTGTAAATGAGCTTGATCCAACCGCTTTCTTAGCCGTAGGTAATATTCACGATGTTAAAGGTGGAAGATTCAAGAAAAAAGACATTCATTAACAGCAAATATGGAATTTAACTTGTTTTAGCAAAAATTTAACAAAGAAAGTCTTTTCCCAATTCCTGAATTGAGATACAATGGACTTTGTTTGAAAATAAGGTCAATTGATATTTGGAAGGGGTTTGTCAATTTTGTTTAAAAATAAAGTAAGCTTTACTATTGTATCTATCCTACTAGTATTTGCGATTGTGCTCAGCGGTTGTACCAAAGAGACATCGCCTAAAAAAGCACTACAAGAGTCGCTCTCGAAATCAGCAGATCTTAAATCTTACAGTTTCAAAGGTCAAATGAAAATTGAGGATTTCAACTTCCCAGACGAAGAAATGGAAGCTGGCGAAGCTGCTTATATCCTAAATTTATTTAAGAGTGCGGAGCTTTCATGGACCGGCGCTTATCGTGCTGACCCTATGATGACGGAAATTAATCTTCAATTTGCACTTCAAGGGGATCTTGCTGTTACGTTCAAGATTCCAATCATAATAACTGCTGAGAAGGTTTGGGTTAAAGTACCGAACATCCCTATGCTGCCAATCCCTGAAGAAATAACAGGCAAATTCATCGAGTTCGACTTGAAGAAGCTAGAAGAGATGGCTGGCGAGAAGCTTCCAACTATGGATGTAAGTAAGTCGCAGAAGTTTGTTAAAGAGATTACGGATATCGTGTTTAAGCATATTGAAGAAGAGAAATATTTGTCTTCTGTGAAAGTGAAAGAAGCGGGCTTACCTGCAGATGTTGTTGATGTTAAGCAAGTTGTGCAATTGCACCTAGATCAATCGCAGATTGAGCCTCTTTTCACTACAATAGTGGATAAAATTGCGCCTGAGGTTCTTGATCTTCTTTCCAAAAATAAGGAATATCTTGAGCTCACTCAGTTGAAGCAGGAAGATTTAGATGATGCAAAGAAAGCTTTAGCTGAAGTTAAAGATGGGGAAATTGCAGAAGGCTTCGCTGAGATAAAGAAAGAACTTAAAAAACTAGATTTTAAAGTTAATTACGGTTTTGATAAGAAGAACTACCCAGTATATACAGATGCAAGCTTCAGTATGGCAATTGAGTCTGAAGAAGCGACTGGCAGCTTTGGCTTTAAGGTTGTTTCCCAGTTATCAGATATCAATAAAGAAGTGAAGTTTGAAGGCGAGCCGAAGGGCGACAATGTAATTAGCATGGAGCAGCTGCTTGAGCAAATGGGCGGTATGTTTGGTGGAGAAAGCTTCGATGATAGTCTTTAAGTTATAGCAATTAAAAGCCCCTGCTAACATTAGAGGGGCTTTTTTCGTAGTATTAGGTCAGCCAGAACCTTCATGCCAATGAAGGTTTTTTTGTCGTTCTTTAAAAAGGATCTGAGAAGAAAAAATTTCATGTGTTTCATTTTATTACTTGTTGGATAAACATTTCTTATAGGTTATTGTCAAAGTATAAGTTATAACGGTGACTAAAGTCCTATATTTATAGCATATTCATTATAAAAATCTCTTTAATTTACATTATATAACATATAAAATGCATTCCACGTAGTCGTTGAATTACAGTGAATCTTTGATCATTTCAAACTATAGAAGGTGAATGCTATTAGAATAATACTCTTATCTGGTGGATCTGGTAAAAGACTATGGCCCCTTTCCAATGATTATCGCTCAAAACAATTTATTAAAGTAATGGATAATGACAATTTTGATGGCGATTTCAATACTTCCATGATTCAGCGAGTTTGGACACATTTGAGCGAGATTGATCTCGCTAGCTCAGCGGTTATTGCTGCAGGTAGGATACAGCAAGATGTGATTCAATCACAGCTTGGAGATAAAGTTCCTCTTATTCTCGAGCCTGTTAAAAGAGATACATTCCCTGCTATCTGTCTAGCATCAAGCTTTCTGTATTCGAAGGAGAATGTGGGGGATGACGAAGTCATTGTAGTGATGCCAGTAGATGTTGATGCAGATGAAGGCTTCTTTGCCTCGATTAAACAATTAGCGCTTGATTTTGAGTCATCGAAAGCACAAATCGGACTTATTGGTTTGAAACCTACTCACCCTTCTGAAAAGTTTGGTTATATGCTCGTAGAACCTACCCAAACAGATTCAAAGACTTTAAAGATAGATAGATTTGTTGAGAAGCCTTCTATGAATGAAGCAATAGATTTGATCAGCCGTGGTGCTTTATGGAATTGTGGTGTTTTTGCATTCCGTCTAGGCTATATTCTTCGGATGCTAGAAGCTGATAATTGGCCTACGCAGTATGAGAGCCTTCTAGAGCAATATCACCTAATGCCATCGATTAGTTTTGATTACCAAGTAGTGGAGAAGGAAAAGAATATTGACGTTCGACGCTATGATGGCAGATGGAATGATCTAGGGACTTGGAACGAGTGGACAGAGAAAATGCCTAATCAGCTTAATGGGAAAGGTATTTTAAGTGAGGATAGCCTAAATACACACGTAATAAACGAACTACAGGTTCCAGTTGTTGTGATGGGGATTTCTAATGCAGTAGTTGTTGCAAGTCCGGATGGAGTTCTAGTTGCAGATAAGGAATTAAGTACAAAGCTCAAAGACTTGATACAGAATGTTTCAGCGCGTCCTATGTATGAGGAAACTATATACGGCTGGTACCGGGTAATTGATGTGGAAAATAACCCTTCAGGTCAGCAAGTTGTGACTAAAAGAGTTCATATATGGCAAGGCAAAAATATTAGCTATCAAATTCATGCCCATCGTGATGAAATATGGACTTTTATCAGTGGTATGGCTGAGGTAGTGATTAATGGAAGCCGGTTTCGTGCGAGTGCGGGAGATGTCATTCATATTCAATCGGGGTCGAAACATGCCATTAGAGCGACAGAGGCTGTTGATTTAATAGAAGTTCAAATTGGTAAAACGGTCAGCGAAGAAGATGTGACAAGGTACGAATATGGATGGAATGAAAGCCGGTAGTAGAAGAAAGGACGAACACTGGATGAAGGTTTTACGGATTGGAGATGTCCTTTTAGAGGAAGGTGTTATTACTGAGGCTCAGCTACAGGAGGCCATTGACTACCAGACGAAGCTTGGCGGAAGATTGGGCGATATTATTGCAGAGCTCCATGGTGTAGATCGTGATCTCATTCAACGTATTACACAGCAAGTCCCAGTTAAAGGGCGACTAGGTGATATGCTAGTGAGCACAGGTCAGATTTCCCAAGAGCAGTTGGACCATGCGCTTGCGTTCCAGCAGAAAAGTGGCGGAATTCTCGGAGATATTTTATTATCGCTACGCTTTATAGAGCCTGACCGATTGTATCGTGCAATTGCGACTCAGAATAATATTGGTCGGATTGGATTGGAGTTTTCCTTCGAGAAGGAGGATAAATTACCTGAAGCAATGGCTCGATCCTATAATGCAGTTGTCATTAATAGAGACTTCAATCGATATTTGATAGCGGTTAGTACGATTTTAACCTCAGAGCAGGTAGCGGAATTAGAGGAGCACCTAGGAAAACCTGTGGAACAAGTAATGGCCACTCGAGATGAGATGGAGTTTTTTTGGAAAGAGGTTTACGTTGAAGAGCTTCTCCAGGAGAGTACAGAAAAGCTTATTTTTGAAAGACCTGAGAACTCTGCACATATTACGTTCACCTTGAGTCAGAGAATTGGGTTTTATTTGTCGTGTGTACTGTTGGTCGGCGGACTATTATGGAATTGGCTCTGGACATTAATAATATTGAATATTGGTATTCAGATAGGTTACTTAATCATGTCTGTATTTAAGTACTCTATCCTTATTTTTGGAGCAAGGAAAACGTCACAGCTCCGGTTCACTGATGAAGAAATTGCAGCCATAGATGAGCGATCACTACCCATCTATAGCATTCTAGTTCCCATATATAAGGAAAGTAATATCATTCCAATGCTGCTCAATAACATTGAGAATCTTGATTATCCCAAATCTAAGCTGGATGTCAGGTTGTTAATTGAAGAGGATGATGTAGAAGCGCAGCAGCTGCTTAAAATGAAAAAGCTGCCTCCGTATTTTACTGTTCTTGTTGTTCCCCACAGCTTACCTAAAACCAAACCAAAAGCTTGTAATTACGGACTGATCAGGGCAAGAGGCGAATATGTCGTTATATACGATGCGGAAGATCGTCCAGATCCTGATCAATTAAAGAAGGTATATCTCGCTTTCCAAGCAAGTCCGGATAATTGCTGTTGTATCCAAGCAAAGCTTAATTATTTTAATAGCAACCAAAATTTACTGACTCGTTGGTTTACACATGAATATAGCATGTGGTTTGAACTGCTATTGCCCGGTGTCATGAAACTCGACATACCTATCCCTTTGGGGGGAACCTCAAACCACTTTAAGACAGATGTTTTGAAAAAAATTAATGCATGGGATCCTTATAATGTAACCGAGGATGCAGATTTAGGCATTCGACTATACAAAGAAGGCTATAAGACAGCTATTGTTGATTCCCGAACATGGGAAGAAGCGACAAGCCGAGTAGGGAATTGGATAAGACAAAGATCAAGATGGATTAAGGGCTATATGCAGACTTGGCTCGTACACATGCGAAATCCTGTTCAGCTTTGGCGTGATTTGGGACCGAAAGGCTTTTTCGGTTTTCACGCAATGGTGCTTGCTACTCCGCTACTACCTTTGTTGAATCCTATATTTTGGACGATGCTTTTACTTTGGTATTTGGCCAAGGTGGAATTTATCCCTTTATTCTTCCCAGGTCCGATTTACTACTTTGCTGCATTTGAGCTATTCATCGGCAATTTTATATTTGTTTACAGTCTTACTGTCGGTATTTATTGGGTTACAAAAGAGCTACATGAAAAGGGAAATAAGGTGTTCTCATTTTCTCTAATTAAATATACGTTATTGTCGCCTATTTACTGGGTGCTAATGAGTATTGCAGCGATTAAAGCGGCTATTCAACTCATAACAAAGCCGTTCTATTGGGAGAAAACAACGCATGGACACGCCACAACGGATACACACCTTACAGAATCGACAGTCGATAAGGGGATGTAGACAATCATAATTAATGGAATAGGTGAAGTGGAATGACTTCTGCGTGGAAAAAACCGATTTACGGTATATTTATTGTGGTTTTAATATTAGAATTTGCAGTTGGCTATTACTTGACCTCCATATATGGGTTTATGTCCGGTGATGCCTCGAGTCGCGTAGCTAATGCTTTCTATGTCCTATATAGCCGCGAGCCAAGTCTTGCGAATATTGGATTCGTGTGGAATCCCCTTCCGAGTTTTATGGAAATGATAGTTCTTGTTTTTTATCCCTTATTTCCAGCACTAGCCTCAGAAGGGCTTGCTGCAGTTATTGTTTCAAGCTTATTTGCAGCCTTAACGGCAGCTTTAATCGTGAAAGCAGGTATGAATTTCGGATTAAATAGATGGTTGAGTTTAGTAATCGCCCTACTATATGCGTTTAATCCATATATTTTTTATTACGGAGCTAATGGACTAACAGAGGTCATTTTTATTTATTTTATTAATTTAGCGGTTATACAGATTCTTATCTGGATGCGTAATGATGGTTCGAGGTCATTGGTAATAGCTGCAATTGCTCTATCATTTGCCTTTTGGACGCGTTATGAAACGGTGTTTTTTGGAGTTGCTTTAGCGATTGCTGTTTTGATTTGGATCCTACAGAACAAACAGGACTCTGCGAAGGAACGACTGCAGCAAGTGGAAGGAACGTGGACGGTTTTACTGACGCCTGTTGTTTTCTCGGGATTGTTATGGATGTTCCTAAACTACACGATTATGGGCGATGGTTTGTATTTCTTGACATCTGCTTACGGTAATTTAGGACAGGCCGAGCTGTTAATGAATGACGAGAAGTTTACATCCCTGGTCAATAACCCAATTCCCACATTGATCTTTGTTTCAGAAAGGCTTTGGTATTTCTCTATACCGCTTGTTATCATATTCGTCATCCGTATTTTTGAGCGTCGTTTACTCAGATGGGATTTTCTCTTACTGCTCATTATGGCCTTCTCCATTCCTTTCATGCAGGTAATCTTATTGCTCAAAGGAGGGACTGCGGCATGGATTCGTTATTACATGTATGCTTTTCCAATTGTGGTCATTTGGATTCCGTACGAGATTAGCCAAATGAAATTTCGCAAGATTGGTTCGACGTTGCTAATCATGGGGTTGCTTGTTAGTACGTTAGTTATGGGAGTAATGATGAATAATCCAAAGATAGCGTCTGATGAATATGAAGCATTCCGCCATAATAAGTTGTTTATAGAACAAGAAGCCGGCACGGCAGCAACAAAATATATTAACGAAAATTTATCTGATCAGATGATATTAACGGATTCATTTTCTAGCTTCCGAATCATTATGGGAAGTAAACATCCTAAAAACTATGTTATTACAAGTGATCATGACTTTAAGGACTCGCTTGAAAAGCCAACAGAGCACAAAATCGATTATATATTACTGCCTAATCCTCAAGCGGTATTATCATTAGACGCTGTAAATCAAAAATATCCTAATCTTTATGATCAAGGAGCAGAATGGGCTACGTTGTATAAAGAGTTCAATGGGTATTGGAAATTGTATAAGGTGAATCACTAGTGAAAAAGCCCCTCCCAATACTATTGGATGAGGGGCTTTATTTTGATGTAATGGGGTTGTTTTGAACCTCTACATACTGACTAAAGCGCTAAGTTTCTCTTTGGAATTATTACCTTTATCAAAATAACTGATAGAACCTATAACATCATTCTAATTGACCCTTTCCCTTAGCTGTGATAGGTTCAAGAGAGTAGACAATTAATGAGACAAGAATACTGGGTTTTACTATCATTGCATGTTATGTGGGGTGGAATATCGTTGGAGCTTCAAGTGTCGAATAGTCCTTTCAATCAGGAGCAAGTACAATTGCTCAATCAACTGCTGCCTACGTTAACAGATGGACAACGAATTTGGCTAAGCGGGTATCTTACGGCTCTACTTGGAGCTAACAATACGGTGGCACAGGGTGTTGCTCCAATAACGACTGTAGAAACGACCGTGGCACCTATTGCAGCAGCAGCTGTCTCCAAGGAGGTAACAGTACTCGTCGGATCGCAGACAGGTAATTGCAACGGGCTCGCCAAGAAGATGTCGAAAAAGCTGGAGGAATCCGGTTTTCAGGTTACACTTTCCTCGATGGGCGATTTTAAGCCTAATACCTTGAAAAATGTCGAAAATCTACTTGTTCTGGTGAGCACTCACGGAGAAGGAGAGGCGCCTGATAATGCGATTCCTTTCTACGAGTTTATTCATAGCAAGAGAGCGCCTCAGTTAGAAAAACTGAAATTTTCCGTGCTGGCATTAGGAGATACGTCTTACGAGTTCTTCTGCCAGACAGGTAAGGATTTCGACAAGCGTCTAGAGGAGCTAGGCGGCAATAGACTTACTCCGCGTGTTGACTGTGACGTAGACTTTGATGAGCCAGCGGCTGAGTGGATGAATGCGGTAATAAGCTCTCTGAGTGTGGCATCATCGGCTTCAGGGAGCGTAGCTGGAGTTAGTGTAGAGGCACAAGCAGGGGCCGAATCAGAATACTCAAGAACGAATCCATTTCCAGCAGAGATTCTAGAGAATTTAAATCTAAACGGTCGTGGATCAGATAGAGAAACCCGTCATATTGAGATATCTCTTGAGGGCTCTAACCTTCAATATGAACCAGGCGATAGCTTGGGCATCTATCCAGAGAACGATCCGCGCCTTGTGGACGAATTAATCGTAGCGCTGGGCTGGAACGCAGCTGAGGTCATTACGATTAATAAGAATGGCGATAAGCTACCTTTACGAGAGGCATTGCTTCGTCATTATGAGATTACGGTACTAACTAAGCCTTTGCTGACACAAGTGGCGGCAAACTTTGCTACAAGTAATGGGCTCAAAGAGCTACTTGAAGCAGGACGTGAACAAGAGCTTAAGGCATATTTAGGAGAACGGGATTTATTGGACTTGGTACAGGATTACTCGCTTAAGGGCGTGTCTGCATCTGAATTTGTATCTATCCTTAGAAAATTGCCTGCTCGCCTTTACTCAATAGCAAGCAGCTCGAAGGCTTTCCCAGATGAAGTACACGTTACGGTCCGTACAGTTCGTTACGAGGCACATGGTCGAGATCGCTATGGTGTCTGCTCTGTTCAGCTTGCTGAGCGAGTACAATCGGGTGAGAAGCTGCCGGTTTATATTCAGCATAACGCGAATTTTAAGCTTCCTGAGAATCCGAGCACGCCTATTATTATGATTGGGCCAGGTACGGGTGTTGCTCCGTTCAGAGCTTTCATAGGAGAACGGGAAGAAACGGCAGCCGAAGGGAAGTCTTGGCTGTTCTACGGAGATCAGCATTTCTCTACAGACTTCCTGTATCAAACAGAATGGCAGCGCTGGCTTAAGGATGGCGTGCTGACAAACATGGATGTCGCTTTCTCACGCGATACGGATAAGAAAGTATATGTACAGCACCGTATGCTTGAGAAGAGCAAGGAGCTCTACAAGTGGATTCAGGAAGGCGCTGTCGTGTATGTCTGTGGCGACGAGAAGAAGATGGCACATGATGTCCACGCAGCTCTGGCAACGATCCTCCAGCAAGAGGGCGGCTTAAGCCCAGAGGAAGCGGCGGAGCAGTTGACCCTTATGCAACAGCAGAAACGTTATCAGCGGGATGTTTACTAAACCCATATCCCTAAGATTGCGAGAGGAGTAAAGCTAAATGTCAGATAATAATCTACTATCTTCAAATAGTGCACCGCATAGCGATGTAGAGGATATTAAACGCCGAACGAACTACCTGCGGGGAACTTTAGAAGAGGTTCTTAAAGGTGTAATTACTGCGTCCATACCCGAAGATGAAAACCGCTTAATGAAATTTCATGGCAGCTACATGCAGGATGACCGGGATCTACGTAACGAACGGAAAAAACAGAAGCTAGAGCCCGCTTATCAGTTCATGCTACGCGTTCGTGCTGCTGGTGGAGTTGTTACGCCTGATCAATGGTTGATGATGGACAGCGTGGCACAGAAATACGGTAGCGGCACGATTAGGCTGACTACTCGTCAGTCCTTCCAGCTGCATGGTGTAATTAAGTGGAACTTGAAGCAGACGATTCGAGAAGTGAACGATGCTATGCTAAGCACGCTAGCTGCTTGTGGTGATGTAAACCGCAACGTTATGTGTAACCCGAACCCGCATCAATCGGACGTTCATGCTGAGGTATATGAGTGGGCTAGCCGAGTGAGCACCCATTTAGATCCACATACAAGAGCCTATCACGAGATTTGGCTTGATGGCGAGAAGATAGTGGACAGCGGGGAAGAGCAAGAGCCGATATATGGCCACGTTTATTTACCTCGTAAGTTTAAGATTGGAGTGGCCATCCCTCCTTCCAATGATGTCGATGTATACTCCCAAGACTTAGGCTTTATTGCCATAGTTGAAGAAGGACGCTTGAAGGGCTTTAATGTCTCTGTAGGCGGAGGCATGGGGATGACGCACGGCGACACGAAAACATATCCTCAAGTAGGCCAAATCATTGGATTCTGTACGCCTGAGCAGACTATCGACGTGGCAGAGAAAACGGTCACGATCCAGAGGGATTATGGTGATCGTGCAGTCCGTAAGCATGCCCGGTTTAAATATACGATCGATGATCGCGGCATTGAATGGTTTAAGAATGAACTGAACGCACGATTAGGATGGAAGCTTGAAGAAACTCGTCCTTTCCAGTTTGACAGCAACGGTGATCGTTATGGCTGGGTGAAGGGTAGCAATGGCAAATGGCATTTCACCCTGTTTATCCAGAACGGCCGCATTAAAGACGAGGGCAGCTACCAGCTGATGACGGGGCTAAGAGAAATCGCTAAGATACACAATGGGGATTTCCGTCTTACTGCGAACCAAAACCTAATTATCGGTAACATAAGCAGTCAGAAAAAGAAGAAGATCGAGGGTCTGATTCAAGCGCATGGCTTAACGGATGGTGGTCAATATTCTGCCTTGCGAAGAAGCTCGATGGCCTGCGTAGCATTTCCAACCTGTGGGATGGCGATGGCTGAATCGGAGCGTTACCTTCCGGATTTACTCGATAAGGTAGAGCCTATACTTGAGGAAGCGGGCTTACGTGATGAGGAGATTGTCATTCGTATGACAGGCTGTCCTAACGGATGCGCTCGTCCATCGCTTGCAGAGATCGCATTCATCGGAAAAGCACCTGGTAAATACAACATGTATTTGGGGGGCGGCTTTGCAGGAAATCGCTTGAACAAGCTGTACAAGGAAAACATTGGTGAGGCGGAAATTCTAGAGTCTCTTAAACCTATTGTGAATCAATATGCGAAGGAGCGGTGGGAGGGCGAGCACTTCGGTGATTTCGTTATTCGTGCCGGCCATATCCAAGAGGTTCGTTCGGGATTGGATTTTCATTCGTAAGCTTATGGATTAAAAAAGTCTTCAAGCCACTTTTCAATCGTGGACTTGAAGACTTTTTTTGCATTTTTCTACTTTACGTAGCAATTAATGCTGACCGATTCTTCTGCCAGCACGGAATTGCTTGTACCAGAAGTATACCGTGCATCCAATGCAATAACCGAGCAGTGCCGCGCTTGCAGCAGTAAGCAGGAAAGCTGAGAACACATAACCAACAATTTGCCATCCGAAAGCCAATGAGACAAGAGCCAGGGTTAGAAACAAAACAGCGAGCGTATTATTGAAGCGCTGAAGCTCAGCCGATTGCGTTTCCTCGCCTTTCCCTTTCAGTACAAGCTTCGCAATAAGCACGAACAAGTTAAATTTTCCTCCCGAAGCCAACCCTACTACTTGAATAATCCACAGTGCCGCTAATATCCAAGACTGCTGAAAGAAAAAAGAGAGAACGACGAACAACACAATTCCGGTCTGATTCGCTTTTACATAACGCATAGGTACTTCACGCATACATTTAACCTCCAATGTCTATAGGTTTAGTATGTTTTATTGTAAACCGTTTGGGAAAATAGAGCAATAGAAATCGTAAATATGCCAAAAGGAGTCTGACTTGTTTCTTGACACGGAGAACGAGACAGTGCTAGGATCGCTAATACATAGTAAACTCATTGGTTAACAATGTTATTAACGATTGTCCTTGTTGAATATTAAGAAACGGCATATGAGAGGATGAGCGCCATGAAGGTCTGCGTGATCGAGGATGAAGAGACTGTCCGGGCGAGTATTCTGAGCAAAATTAAAGAATTGCCGATCCCATTGGAAGTTTATGATGCGGGATATGGCCGACTTGCGTTCGAGTCTATTCAAATCATCAAACCAGACATGGTGTTGCTCGATATTGAAATGCCTGAGATGAGCGGCTTAGAAATTCTCGTTCAGATGAAGAGAATACGGCCTCTCACTCAGTTTGTCATCTTAACGGGTCACGGGAAATTCGAATATGCGCAGAAGGCTTTGCAGCTCGGGGCAATGGATTATTTGCTTAAACCTGTGGATCGCGTTCAGCTTAAACGATTGACAGAGAAAGCTCAGCAGATGATGAATCAGTCTTTATTAGGAGAGCTAGAGATTCATAAGCGAAGGCTGCAGCAGCTTGGCGTGGAAATAGAAGAGACGATCATACGCGATGCAAGCGCATGGTTTGATCCTAGCGTACCGAAAACGGTTGTATTCGACGAAGGGGTCATGGACGAGCTTGATCCCAATCTCGTGTTCGGATTTAAGGTAGCTGATGTACACGTCGGTGCAGTCGTTCGCGGGTCAGAAGCTTCTCAAGCTATTTTTTTCGAAGGGACCGAGTTTACGGATTACGTGCACCATGCGTTAGTCAGATGGGAATCGCTGCATTTCTTCAAAGAGTCGTTACAGGATACCACTAGGCGAATTCGTAGGGAACAAGGGTATTCCCTGACTGAAGTTAGAAATCTGCGTAATCAGCTCCTACCCATAGTTAGGTCAGGACTGAAGACCGCCGAATCGACAGATTCGCTCTTCGGCATGTGGCTGGAGCACGTGGGTGCTTTAACGCTCCATCATTTACGTGAAGAATGCGCGCTTCTAATCTATGCTCTTGATGGCAGCTCGATAACGCTGGCCGTCCAGTGGGTCAAAGGCTACGATTCATGGGATCGTCTAAGGAGCGCGATCGAGGAAAGGTTTGTGCAGCATTCGTTATTGAATCGCCAACCTCCCGCGAAGCTGGCTGACAGGGCGATCAATTGGATTGACGAGCTTCCTTACTCAGAGCTCAGTCTCGAGTCGGTAGCGGACAAGCTGCGGGTCCATCCGGTTACGTTAAGTCGATTGATCAAGGAAGAAACGGGAAGCAGCTTTCAGAATATGGTCGCCGAAAAGAAAATGAATCAGGCTCGGAAATTGCTTCTTGAAACAAACAAAAGCATTCAAGAGATTGCCGAAGAAACGGGGTATTCCGATTTTCGTTATTTCAGCTTATTGTTCAAAAAAAGGTTCGGACGAACGCCGCGAGATTATCGCAACGGGCATTAGTTATCAATCCTCAGCGGTAGCAAGAGAGTCATCTCCGTGTCGGATGATTGTGAGCTTATCATTTTCATTCTAAAACGATTGTCATAGGTAAGAGCTAAGCGACGATAAAGGTTAAACAAGCCCGTGTGTTGGTGAAAATACGGGCTCTTCTCTTCGCCACCGGAGTGGAGCAATTCGGTCAGTTGCTTCATGGTTTCGGGACTAATGTGGGCCCCGTTGTTCCATACCTTCATTCTTATCCAATTCCCTCTCCGACGGGCATCGATACGAATTGCAAAGGCGCCGTTCTGCGGCGATCTAAGAATGCCATGCTTGATGGCATTTTCCACCAAGGGCTGCAATGTGAATTTAAGCGTCTGTACCGTTAAGATACTCTCCTCGATATTTAAGTTCATTCGAAAGGTCCGATTGATTTTATAATGCTGAACATTCAGGAAATCCCGGATATAGTCGATCTCTTCCTTCAACGGAGCAAAACAGCTCTCGTGATCGATATTGCGGCGCAGCATGCGAGAGACACACTGAATAAGCTCTCCTAATGCTTCCCGATCTTTAGAAAGAGCAATAGCTTCGATAGCCTCCAACGCGTTAAATAGAAAATGAGGGTTCGTCTGAGCTTGCAGCTGCAGGAGCTCCTTTTCCTTCTCCCGTACTGTAGCGTGCCACACCTCTTTCTCCAGCTTTTGCAGATTATCCAACATTCCGTTATAGGTTGTTATCAGAAAACCGACTTCATTATCTATGGGATAGATCACTTTAGAGAAGATGCCTGAACCGAGCAAAACCATTCCCTTCTTAAGGGCGAATAAGGGCCTTAGTATGGCGTGCACAAGAAAGTACGAGCAGATTAGAATGAGAATAAAGCTAGCAGTGCCGATAACGAGGGTTGTGATCCGGGTTGCTCCTACTCCTTTCCGGAATTTATCTAGCGGGGTCAGCCCAACCAGATCCCAATTGTTGATCGCCAACGATTGCTTGGTCACTAGGAAGGATTGTCCGTTTTCGATTAGAGTCGATTGCTTGAAGCCTGGGTTAGTGAGATCAAAATGATTTTTGACGGAATCGATCAGAATGTCGGGCATATCCGGCTGCATGATAGTCTGCTTCGTGCCGCGTTCGACAAAGGCAATCAAGTTGGTCGCTTCGGACGTAATGGGCTGTGTAATTTGTGTAAGCGCAGATTCGTTTAGCTCGACGACGATCCATGCGTTGACCGAAGGAGGGTTAAAACTGACGATCGGTTTAACATAGGACACGACCCTCTTTCCGTTGTTCAAGGCATAAGATTGAGGATGGGGCGGGAAGAGCTCCGGGACACGGGTCTGAAAAACCTTCTCGTAAACCTGATCTTCACGAAAAGTATAATCGTAGTAAATGCCATCCGTGATTGCCCTCGACAGATGATAGACTTTTCCTGTTGAATCCAAGTAAAGAAGGGTGGCAATCTCTTTTTTAGTATTTAATACATGAGCTAGCCGAGGTTGAACGTAGTTAATATAGGTGGAATGATTGGGATCGTCCTTTAATGGCGTATTCACGAATTTCTGGAATCGATAATCGTTGATGATGATATTGAGGTTTTGTTCAAGCTCTTGCAAGTAAACGTTCGTCTTCTCGGCCTGATCCATAATGAGTTGCTCGGTTAGATGATTCAGATAGTCGGTGGTCGAACGCAGCATGAAATACTGGGCGGTGTAGCTAACTAGAATAAGCGGGACCAATGACAGCAGCGTTAAGATTAGAAACAGCCGTTTCTTAATGGATAACGAAGATAGAAATCGTCTAACGCTTATCATCTAGATCACTCTCCTGCTGTGCGTTCGGCTAAAAGTTTCATACATACGGTTAAAAGATTCGTACATTGGCTTATAAATGAAAGGTGTTATTATGACTCATAGGGTGATTCTGATAGAGAAGTAGGTTTATCGTTGCACTAAATCATACTTATTCTACAGGAATACTATTAATTTGGATAGAGACTCGGAGGAGAAGAGAAATGAAGAAAATTTATTTACTTATGACGATGACGGTTATGGCGGTATTCCTGCTAGCGGGTTGCGGCAAATCTGAGTCCAATAACACTGCAAGCCTGTCCACGGAGAGCGAAGCTTCCAGCCCGACGGCTTCCGCTCAAAGCGAAGAAAAGCATGACCCCGTTTCCCTTCAGTTCTGGCATTATCAGGGAGGCTCTTACAAAGACACATTTGTTAAGATTGTTGAGGAGTTTGAGAAAGAATATCCTTGGATCACGATAAAGTATAATTTCCTGCCGCCTGAACAGTATGGCACGGGGCTACAGGCAGCTATTGCCGCCAAGGAAACTCCGGATATGTTTATAAGCACACCGACTTTGCCGTTGAAGCTACTTGTCGATCAGGATGTTGTTCGGACCCTGGATGATTTCATTACCCCAGATAAAAGAGAACAATACGTTCCTGGCGTATGGACGGAAGGCTCAACAACGCTTAACGGCAAAACCTACAGCATTCCGACAACGGACATCCGCAACTACTCCGCCGTCGTATTTTATAATAAAAAGTTGCTTGGCAATGCCGGCATTACCGAAGTTCCTAATCAATTATCATGGGATCAGTTCATCGATATAAGCAAGAAGGTCATGGATAACAATCCGGGCGTGCTCGGAGCGGCTTTTCCCGGGAAGGCTTCGTGGGTGACCGGACGGGGAATTATTCAAATGGTGTCGGCAATTAGTCCGGAAGACACTGCGCCGACGTCCGATATTTTCTTCAATTACCAGAAAGGCGAGATCGAGTTTGGAAAAGGGCTCGAGGAAACGATTCAATTCTTTAAGCGCCTATACGATGAGAAGGTCGTGGATACGAATAGCTTGCTGTACTTGCCTGGTGAGACTCGGGCGCTGTTCTGGGAAAATAAGCTAGGGTTTATTTTCGAGAATACGGAGAACGTACAAACCTTCCCTCATGAGAATAACGATGCGTACGGAATCACTAACGTCCCGACGAAGAACGGTAAGTCAGGGTATATCGCGAATCAGGGAAAAACGGAGGTTGGCGTATATGTATCCAACAGCTCAAAGCATTTTGAAGAAATCAAGCTGTTCTTGCAATACTTTCAGGATCAATACTATCCGGCTCTGATCAAGAAGGGGATGAATACTTCTCCGATCCAACAAATAAACGAAACGGTGAAGTCAGACTTTGACCTCTTTAACCAAAGTATGTCGCTTCGAGATGGTGCGTATATCAAAGTTCCCATTCCGGCGAACAGAAATATCAATACGATCGATGTGGATACGGAGTTCGTCTCTAAAAGGCCGACAACGACATGGGACGATATCTTCAAAGCTTATCTGACGGGGCAAATCAAGGATCTGCCTGGGGAACTGGATAGCCTGAACAAACAGTACAACAAGGTTTTCAAAGACGTTATCGCTTCGGTCAACTCCAGTGGCAAAACCGTCAGTCAGTCGGATTATGTGTATCCAGACTGGACGCCGCCGCAGCCTTACGACAAATAAGGAAGATAAGACAGACTAATGGGGAGAGCTCCGCTCTCCTTTTTGGTTAAGGAGTACAGGACATGACATTCAAATACCGGATCAGTAGGACGTCGTCACGCCAGCTTTGGGCTTATCTATTTATTTTCCCACAGGTTGTATTTTTTCTAGCTTTTACCGTATACCCCATCGTGATGAGCTACGTGTACACGCTGTACGATTGGAGTGGGATTGGACCGATTACACGATACGTGGGTCTAGGAAACTATCGGCAATTATTTGAGGACCCGTTGTTCTGGAAATCGTATCGGAACAGCTTTATCTATATGGTCAGCAACGTGGCGCTCGTCATGCCGACTTCGTTTTTAATGGCTCTGCTGCTAAACAGCAAGCGAATTAAGGGGGTCGTCTTCTACCGAACCATCTACTTTATTCCCGTTATCTCCACGACGGCCATTGTCGGCATTATAATGCGGATGATTTTTGGCAATGACAAAGCTACCTTCAATAATATATTACTTGCGCTCGGTTTAATCGATCAGCCAATTCCATGGTTGCTTCAGTCCGGAACGGCTATGGTTATCTTGATTCTCGTCGGCTCATGGTTGTTTTTCGGAATGTGCCTAGTCTATTGGCTGGCGGTACTGCAATCGCTGCCTGCGGAAATTTACGATGCCGCCAAAGTGGATGGCGCTGGTTTCTGGAACGGGCTTAGGTACATCACAATCCCTCTTCTAATTCCATCGGCGCTCGTCATTTTATTGTTAAATGTCCTCCACAGCTTTAACGCGTTCGATTTGGTCATGACTTTGACCGGCGGCGGACCTTTCTTCGCTACGCAGACGGTAGATTTATATATTTATAAAGCGGCTTTCTCGATGTTTGGGCTTCCTCGCATCGGATACGGGTCCGCGGCTGGGGTTTCTTTTGGTCTATCTGTGTCTGTCATTGCAGGGGTATTGGGCTTACTTATTCGAGCAGTTAGAAAGCTAAATTCGACACAAAAAGGGCTGCGGTAAGATGAAAACTAATCGGTGGTTACAATTCGTCGTTCACTTTTTGTTGCTAGGCATCGGAATCTTATGGATTTTCCCTTTTATCTGGACGCTCTTCTCATCCCTCAAAAGTGAAAACGAATTTTTTACTTCACGAGTTGCTCTGCTGCCAGAGAAGGCGCAATGGCACAATTACGCGAGGGCATGGAATGTAGGACAATTCTCAGATTACTTCGGCAATACGATCGTCTTGACCATATCTGTTGTGATCATCGTTATCGTCTTTTGCGCTTTGACGGGATACGCTTTAGGCAGAGTCGATTTTATTGGGCGAAAAGCTTTTATTGGTGTCATCGTCGCCACGATGTTCATCCCCAAAGGGTACACGATCATTCCCGTGTATTTATTAATCAAGTCGCTCGGATTGCTAAATTCAATGCCCGGCCTTATCTTGGTGGAATCCTCGGGCGCACATACGATATTCATTCTTTTGTTTACCACTTATTTCAGCAAAATTCCTAAGGAGCTGGAAGAGGCGGCGGAGATCGACGGCTGCGGCTTTGTCAGAAGCTTCGCGCAGATTATGCTACCTCTATCCAAGCCTATTATTGCGACGGTGGCGATCGTTCAAGCCATTTATACATGGAACTCGTTCTTCACGCCGCTGATCTTTACGCTAGGAAAACCGAGCATTCGAACGTTGGCCGTAGGCATGTACAATTTCGCCGATAATTTGAGACCCGATTATACGGGAACCGCGGCGGGAGCCACGATCGCTCTTATTCCTATCCTAATTTTGTTCGTCTTATTTCAGCGTTACTTCATTGAAGGCGTGTCTGGATCAGTAAAAGGCTGAGGACGGCAAATGCGAATGCGGCAGCTATTTATTAGAAAGGATGAGAGAAATTGCAGCAGAGACAAATGAATTTAGGAGCTTTCTTTTTAATCCCCGGGCATCATCTGGGTGGGTGGAGGCATCCGGAGGCGTCAGCGGAAAAAGTTCTGAGCTTCGATTTTATGAAGGAGCTTGCTCAGACCGCGGAACGAGGGAAGTTCGACATGATATTCATCGGTGATGAATTGAAGGGAGCAGGCAACAGTGAGATCGGGCGGCATCTTGCCCGGTACACTTCGTTCGAACCAACTACTTTGCTATCTGCTCTAAGCACGGTGACGGAAAAAATCGGTCTTGCAGCTACTCTGTCTACGACGTTTAATGAACCATTTCATGTTGCCCGCAAGCTAGCGTCGATCGATCATCTGAGTGGAGGGCGCGTCGGATGGAACGTGGTAACATCGAGCATGTCGGCGGAGGCGCATAACTTTGGTCAGGGTAATCTAATGCTTCATGAAGAACGTTACCTTAGAGCGGCGGAATTCATGGAGGTGGTCAAGGGATTATGGGATACCTACGAAGATGATGCGCTTGTTATAGACAAAAAAACGGGAATTTTCTCGGATGCCGATAAAATCCAACCCTTGGATTACCAAGGAAAATGGTTCTCTGTCAAGGGTCCGCTTAATATCGCTCGTCCTCCGCAAGGTTATCCCGTTATGATACAGGCCGGGACCTCTGAGGCTGGAAGGGAATTGGCCGCCCGGTCGGCGGAGGCTGTATTCGCGGCCTGCCATACGTTCGAGGAGGCGAGAGAGTACTACTCGGACATGAAGGGACGCCTAGCGAAATATGGCCGTTCACCGGAAGAATTCAAGATTATGCCCGGGGTTTACCCAATTGTGGGTAGGACGGAAGAGGAAGCGAACGAAAAAGAGGCGCTAATGAACGAATTAGTGCTGCCAAAGCTCGGCGTAGCCTTTCTTTCCGGGCTGACAGGAATTGATCTATCCGGATACTCGATAGATGATCCGTTTCCTGGAATATTCCCGGACAGTTCCAACAACAATGGTATCAAAAGTCGGATCGAGGTAATGAAGGGAATCTCAGGTAGAGAGAATCTGACCATTCGACAGTTCTATGAGAAGATAGCAGGAGCGAGAGGGCATTGGAGTATTAAGGGTTCGCCCAGCCAAATTGCGGATCAATTGGAATATTGGTTCAGAGAAGGAGCTGCGGATGGATTTAATGTGATGCCGCCATACTTGCCGGGGGGTTTGAATGATTTTGTAGATTTAGTTATTCCTGAACTGCAGCAAAGGGGTTTATTCCGGACGGAGTACACTGGTAGAACACTACGTGAACATCTTGGTTTGTCTAGACCAGAAAATCAGAGAGTCCAAGCAGTTTCTAGGGTGACCGAATAGCTTAATTTCAAGTCACAAATTCGGTAACGTAACGCTGCATTCCGAGCCGATTACAACTGGGGTGAAACAAGTAGTCGAACATGAGAGCTAAATAAACAAATCAATAACCCGGGAGCTGGTGTGTTCTCGGGTTATTTATGCTCTCCTAGAAGCATTTGAGTGAGCAGCTCCAACTGTCCTTCAATGGAAAGGGGGTCAAAATAAGAGAACCTTTCAAAGTCTAAGACATATACCCGGCCTTGCTTCACGGCGGGGAGATTGATCCAAATGGGATTTTCAGCTATATATTTTGTGCCTTCTTCTTCATCGATAATGAAAAGGAAATCAGCGTTTTCTGTATAAGTAGGAAGCTTCTCTAGTGGTATATCCTGAAGGATCTGTATGCCGCTATCCATTAATTGCTCCTGAATCGACTCGGGAATGCGGAATTGCAATCCGTGGTAGATGGGCCATCCGCTTCTGCCATAATTGTCTCCGAATATCGAGAAGCGACTACCTTCCCGCTCAAACCGCACGATAGCGGCCATAGGTTGAAGGCTGACGATACTGCTCAACCGTCTTCTTGCCTCTAGCGCGAGCTGCTCGAAACGTGATTGCAGCTCATTAGCAGCATGCGGCTTATTAACCAACTCCCCAATTAACCGAGTATCCTCATATATATTACGACGGCTATCGTAAGGGATCATTACTGTCGGAGCGATTTTGGATAATGAAGCATAGTCGTCAAGATTGCTATCATTCATGATGATGAGATCGGGCATTAGCTTTGAGATAGCCTCCAAAGACAGCGTGCTGCCAATGTCCTCGATCTTTTCCTCTTGTTCTCGCAGAAAATAACTTCCACCCCACCAAGTTAAATTTGCAGCGATCGGCAGCATGCCAATGGATATTAGGACATTTGCATAATAGAACGCAACAATTCGAATTTCCCTTCGGGTGTTGCTCACATATTGCTTGGGAGATTGACCGACAATTTGCTTGAATCGCCGACTGAAATAATAGACATCTTTGAAGCCTGTATAGTGTGCAACTTGCTGAAGGCTATCGTTGGATATAAGAAGAAGTCTCTTGGCGTGATTAATTTTTAGCTCGGTTATGTAGTCAAGTGGGCTTTGTCCAGTTAATTGCTTGAACAAGTAAGTATATTGTCGTACACCAATGTTAGCTTGCCGCGCCAGAAGATTAACGCTCGTTTGGGCTCCCCCTTCTTGATGCAGGAGATCGATGGATCGTCTGACAGCTTCCTTAGATTGAATTTGAAGATCTTGAGTGTCGTTCTGACGGTACAGCTCATACAAAATTTCTTGTAGACGAATCTGTTGTTTGAATCGCGTGAGCTCATCAGTTGCGTTCTGATGGCGATGTAATTCTCTGAGCATAGCTTTAAGTTGGCCGAAGGGCTGTGTGCTCAGCTCGCTATACAGGGGAAGGCCTTGCTCAGTATTTCCTAGAGGTACGGCATCGCTTTCAACCGGTATCACCTGAAAAGCGAGTCGATACATGCGCAGCTTATTTCCGCTCTCTGCCGCGGTTACTAGTATGGTATGTGGTGGGATCATGAAGCAGCTGCCTAAGAGCAGTCTGCGCCGCTGGCCGTCAACGATAGCGCTACCGTTGCCTTGGGTTACTGCAATGAGAGTATAGGTATGGGTATGTAGCATATCCGGTTTGTCGTCAGAGCTTAGATGAATGTCAGCAATCTCAGACAAGAGAAACAGACAGTAGGGGGAAGTTAACGACAAACGGCTCATGGGTACACAGATCCCTTCGGGAATGGATGAGAATCATTATCGGTTGGTGGAATGGCTCTATTTTACATAATTCCTCTCCAATCAGCAACAAAACCGCCTGAAATGGGCGGCTTTGTTTGTAATAGTGTTTATTTTATTTGATGTTCAGGAACATATCCACAATATGATCCAATTGTCCGGAAACTGATATAGGGTCGAAGTAAAAATATTGCTTGCCGTCTAGCTCAATAGCATGATTGGCTTTGACTGCAGGGATACTTTTCCAAATGGAGTTGTTCTTTATGGCATCAAGCCCAAGACCTTCGTTGGATACTAGAATGTAATCGGCGTCCGCTACAAAGTCGGGCAGTTGCTCTAAGGACAACTCTTGCAAGATTTGTTTGCCACTGTCGATAACAGCTTCCTTGACTTTATCTGGGTATTGTAGCTGTAGACCTTTATAGATAGACCAACCGCCCCGTCCGTAATTATCCCCGAATACGCTGAACTGCCCACCGTTAGCGTCAATACGAATGATAGCCACTTTGGCCTTCGGGTTAATGATACCATCCAGTTTAGCTCGGGCAGCAGCTGCATGCTCCTCGAAATCAGCAGCCAGCTTCTTCGCAGCTTCTGGCTTGCCTAGCAGTTCAGCGATGAGCTCGGCATCACCATACGCGCTTCGATTGCCATCATAAGGAATGAGGACGGAGGGAGCGATTTTGGCAAATTGCTCGTAGTCTTCTGCGTTATTGTCATTCATGATGATGAGGTCCGGATCCAACTGTGCCACAGCTTCTAGAGAAGGAGGACCCCCGACATCAATGATTGAGGCTTCCGCTTCGCTTAAGTATGGACTTCCGCCCCACCAAGTAAGATTAGCACCAACCGGTTTTTCTCCCAAAGCTAGTAGCAGATGATGATAGTACAGCGCAACAATTCGCTTGGGGTGTGTAGGGATTTCAACATCTCCCTTGAGTGTGCTCACAGTACGTGTGGTGGGTTCCGGTACCTGTGCTTCAGAAGATGGAGAAGAGGGTACTGTAGCCGAGGGCTCGATTGTGCTTGGCGCGGAAGCAGTGCCTCCGCTATTGGAGCTGTTGTCATTCCCACAAGCGCTAAGAATGGCAAGCATGAACAGAGCTATGACGGTGATGCTAGATAACTTTCTAATTGCAGGCATGGTTCAAACTCCCTTATATAGTGATAATGATTCTCATCATAAGCGTAATTATAGGTCGTCTTAAAGGGGGCAACAATGGAGATTTCGGAGCAAAAGAAGCGAAATACGTTTTATCCATGGTTATTTCAGCAAATAAGGATAGGCGAGCGTTACTGCCGACAAAGCTCTTTCCCTAGTAAAAAATAATAATAAAAAGAACCATGCATCAGCGCGGTCCTTCGGATGATTAGTATGGCGGCCTCGAAATCGGGATAACCCTGTTGAGTCGCTACTAGGCTTATCCCCTCAGAATGTACGAATTTACCCTGTCATCCGTCTTGTCCGGCAAATGGCTTTAATCATATTTATATGTGGAAGTAACTAATTCAAATGCAGAGGATGGAGTGACTAAATGACGATTCGAAAAGCAGCAAACGTGGGGAAGTGTAGAAAAAGAACTCCTCACAAACCCGTAAAAAAACGCATATTTACAAACCAAACGATTCGTCAACTCGAAGCTCAACTGCAAGCTCAGGCCCAAGCTCAACAGCAGCTCCAAGCGCAGTTGCAATCCCAATCCCAAGCTCAATTACAATACCAAACGCAAGTCCAGTCGCAGTTACAGCAACAGACACAGGCCCAACAGCAATCACAAAATCAATTGGTAACTCAGATTCAGAGGCAAGAGCAAATACAACTGCAACAGCAGCAGCAACTATTAACACAAATTCAAGCTCAATTTCAGGCCCAACATGAGGAGCAAATGCAACTGCAAAGCCAAATGCAGTCGCAGCAGGAAAAAACAATTATCAATGTCAAATCGTTTAATTGGCCCGAACCGCCACCACCGCCATGGCCGCCATCTGGTGAGCCCGTTTAATTATAAGCGAACCACGTTTTACGCATGGGGGTTTGTGTCTAACTCAATAAGAGAGTAAACGTTTGAAGCAGCCCGGAGCTTAGGTTCTCGGGCTTTTTGTGATAGTGTGGTAATATATGTCAAGTGTATGCTCGGAGAATTTCACAAAACTATTGAGGTGATTCTGATGAAAGTAATGCGGTTCATTCTGGTTATTCTGACATCCTTAGTAGTCATTGTAGGCTGTTCTAAAGATGTACCATTTCGCGAACTCATAAAGAATAGTGATGAAGTATTGATACGGCATGATAATTTCGATAAGAAAATAATCGATAAAGACAAAGTTTTAAGTTTGGTAAATGTTCTGAATAAGAGTAATCCTATTGACCCACCAGATAGAGCAAAAGGTATAAACCTTGAAGTGGCAAAAGAAACGATAATGATACATTTTGACAAGGCCGATTTTTTCTACATTGGAGATGGATACCTTCTATATGTAGGCCAATATTACTCAGTTTCAAAAGATATTGAAAAATATATCAGTTAACAAAGTTACCTACGGATTGCCGTAAATATACTTTATCTTTTCTGCTTCATTAAATTGTATTTTATATTTGCTCTTTAAATATCTCCCTAAGCTTTTTCCTTTATTTTTTAACGATGCGTTCACTTTTATTTTTGAATTGTTCTTTAAGTGAAGAATGTAATAGTCCTCAGGGTTCGATTTTCCAATTTGAATGTAAATATAACCGGATTTTTTAATTGTCACTGAATCAATTGACTTTATCTCTTTGATATCAATCATTTCCTTCTTGAAGTAAAAGGATCTTTTGATGATTGTCGATCCAATAATCTCGATATCAAACGAAAATGCATATATTAAGAAGTAGAGAAGTGAAAACACAAAAATATAAGTGAGTACCATCTCGGAATAGATGAGGCTAATAAGAATGATAGCTAAATTGAAAATAATCCAGACTATAATAGATTGAGTCCCTCGGAATTTCATGATTGCTCGCCTTTCTAGGTTAATAATCCGTATTCAGACTCTTTCAGAAAACGTTCATGGAATCTAGGGGCATATGCCTCGAAGCGTGGACGCTGTTAGACAGAGTATTTCGCATCTTGAGATACTACGCTATCTAAAGTTATTTAGTTTAGCTTCCATAAGAATTGATTTCGAATCTAATTTAGCCACTCTTTTGAAACCACAGGATTTATAATAATTAGCTAATTTTGTACTACTAGAGAATTTCTCTTCTGCTGCAGAAAGCAATGATTGCATGGGTTTAGCGATAAGGAAAATCATTCCATCAGTATCTTTAATTAAATATCTAAACGTATATTTAATTAAACTAGTTCCTGTTCGATTTCCACGAAAAAGTGGATGTACGTCAACTCTCTTGATATAAAACAAGCTGCCAAATAAAAATGGATCATCATAAAGTTCATTCTCTTCAATTTCATCGGCTCGATTTCCAACTGAAACATGATCACCATCGAGCGCTTCAAGCCACATAGACCATGATTCTTCCATTAATTCTTTCCATTCAGAAGGAAACTCAGAAATTGTAAGCTTCGCGATGATGAACTCGTCACTTGATTTATCGTAATGATATTTACCATTTAGTTTACTTTCAATATCAAGGCAGTTTAGTTCTTCGCGTAACAGGCCAGCAGAAGCCATGAGCTTTACAGTGTGATGGATGGGGGTACAATCAGAATCGAAGTTTACTTCTGGAAAATCTAAAAAGTGAGAACAAGATGTATATTTAACAGATGTCGAAAGTTCTATTTTCCGGTTGGAATCATCAAGTTCAATGAAATACATGAAGGTGACTCCTCTATCTCGATTTACTAGTATTTCGCCTAATGTCACACTTGAGTCGTTGATAACCTTATTTGGATAATATTTGTAATTAGTATATCATGACATATTGGATAATGCGTAGAATATTTTACAGCCCCGGAAAGCCGATTTTCTCCTCTGTTGTTCTAATGACAGCAGCGGACAACCCTTCCAGTAAGGGAGCCTCACAATGACGCCCACAAAAACAAAAAGAACCGCATAACAACGCGATTCATTGACTTGGCCCCTTATCTCACCTAGTTTTTCCTTTACTAGACCTTTAACTTCTAAGTAGGCTTGTATTCTTCCTGTTTTCTTCCTTAATTGTTCCTACAAATCCGGTTCCTTTAATATATCTACTTTGACCTTCTTCCAGTTGAGTATCTTGCGACCATAACTTTGCAAGAAGTAATACATCCTCTTCATTAGGAGAATTAAGCTCATCTTCACTTTGGTTAGAAAATATCAAATTATTATCTATTTCTTCTTGAGTCAAATCTCCATTGTCGATTAGTACTTCTCCTGTTTCTCCTAAAAAGCCAAATGATCGAATACATCTTCCATTTATCGCTTTGGCCCAAGCGTGGTATTCTACAACTCGATGAGTCCCAAAATAATAAGCTTCATTAAACCGTTCACTTAAATGTGTAATGATTGTTATTGGGCTCATTGAAGAATTCTCGCTACTAATATCAGGCATCCTAGAATTAACCACAAAGGTCCAACCATTGATAGGCGGAGAAATGAAGTAATAGCCCATATTCGCTCCTTCTAACCCTGAATTCCAATTAGAAATCTGTACATTTTTTAGATTTAGTTCATCGACAATAGCTTTTGTGTCTGCTGTCTTAATAGCAATCCACTGATTTTTATACCCGAAAGCTGCAGGTAAATCTGGTACTGAATTAATTTGAATAGGCTCTAGAGATGAATCTATAGAATCTATTGAGCTTCCAGTTTGTTTATTATTTTTATTTCTGAAGTGAATTAATGATAATATTACGATTGATGTAATAACTAAAAGAATTATGTATTTCATATTATTCTCCTTTTCCGCCATATCTTATAACGTTATCTGCATTCACACTCACCCTGTCTAAGATAATAGCTATCTAAGGCCGGGTCGTGTGCTGTCTGAGCTTCTTCTATGATTATACTTCGGACAACCATGGGACGTAACCTCCACAAACACAAAAAAGAACCGCACAACAGTACGGTTCTTCAACATTTTAAAAGTGGCGGCCCCGAAATAAGTGGATGTTGGCGTAATAAACATACATTGAATTTTTATCTCATCGTAACTAATGCATATATCTCTTTAGGAATTCTGACTCTACATAATCATATCTGCATTTTATCTTAAGTTCTTCTATCCGCTCTATTACTTCTTTTGTTTCAGGCTTCTCATAATCTTCAAGAAACTCTATAAGATTATCAGACGAAGCATAATCAAACTTGCGATTAATTTCTTCTTGTCCATTTATCAAATGGACAAACACAATTTTATCGCAGAAGTTTTTATAATAAAGCCATTCTTTATCTAAATTATAAAGGCTTGTCTTACATTCAAATATCTTTTCACAGTGAGTAATATTAACTCCTCTGGGGTTATATAAACTTAAATCTACTTCAGAATCTAAAGCAAAATCAGGACATCTGTTGTTTGGTAATATGGCATATTTAAGTATTCGACTCCCAAACATCAATTTTAATGCTTTGAATACAACTTCTTCCCAAAGATACGCTATGGTATATCGCAAATAGGATTTATGTGCTTTTCGGATTTCATTTAAGGCATGCTCCTCTAAGCTAGTCAATTTGTAAATACAGAACATAATGAAATGTTTTTCGATCTGGTTTTTCCCATCACGAGTAAATTGTTTTCGAAAATCTTCAATTTTCTTAGGGCTTAGCAAATGGGCTGTACGTTGATAGTTATTAAAAACTTTAGGATATTTAAAATTGCTAATAGTAAATGCATTTTCCATTTCGTCTCGATCAACTAATTCATCCAAATAAAATATAGTGAATCACCTCAAAATACTTCAAATCTAATATTTCGAAACATGTATATAGTGATGGTGAAGTTTACTTGTTCTTTTAGTTACTATTCTTTAAATAAAATCAGAAATATAGATCAACACCGTTTCCGCTTTTAACTCCTACCGGACTGAGTGCCTAATAGCCTGATGCGTGACTTAGGTGTTAGACGAAGTCCTCTCTTCTCGAAATACTAACAGGAGATTTATTAATTTATACCTTGATCCATAATGCATCAGTTTGATCACCGTTTTTAGAATAAGTAATTGTATCTAATTGAAAATCTTCTTTTATTAAAAATCCAATCCAATCATTAAAAGTCTCCCCTACTTTTAATTTATAATTGTTCATTAACAGAGGGATAGATGGAATTAATTCTTGAGTTTTTGAATCCAAATAATTAAAATCATAAAAGTTTAAATGAACTTCCGTTCCCGGTTCTTCAACTGAAAGTACTTTGTAATTAATTTTTACAAAATAAAAAGAGTAACCTTTTGGTGCTGGTCCATTTAACTGTGAAAATTGTTTCCACGATTCACTTCCAGTGCTCATTCCAACAACAGAAATTTCGCATATGAACTTATCATTGCCTTTATTAATTGCAATAAATGCCTTTGAACCAGTATCTAATGGATTTGTCTTGGTGTGCCCACCGAACATACTCTTATCCTTTCCAATTATGCTTATTCGATTTAGGTCCGGCATCACATGATATGTTCCACCGAGTTTCTCGACAACCGTACGCATAGGTACGTAAGTCACTCCATCAATTACTTTTGCTTCCCCCTTTACTGGAGAACCATTTATTAATATTGAATATCTAATAGCTGCAAATGCGGTAACTGATAAATATGCAAATAAAATGATTAACACGAATACTGATAGTAGAGTTTTCCTTTTTAATAAAAACAATTTAGAGCACTCCTTAAAATGAAAAGTGTTTAGGATTTGGAAATTAGAGGATTTCATCTAACGTTAACGTGCCACGACGTCCCAACACCTAAAGCCCGAAGGGCGGCCGCGATGCGGTTACCTTGTTAGTTGCGAGGTTCATAGGCAACACGCTCATTTTCCAATATATACAAAAAGAATATATCATTGTAGCAAAGGGTTGTACATGAAGAGGTGAGAATTAATAATCTCTGTTGTCTTGTTGTTGTCCTAATGGCAACAACAGGACAACCTCGCCAGCAAGGGGCCCTCACAACGATGCCCACAATAGCAAAAAGAACCGCACAACAGTGCGGTTCTTCAACATTTTACGTATGGCGGCCCCGAGAGGACTTGAACCTCCGACCTGCGGTTTAGGAAACCATAATTTCCTAAATAGATTCTGTGATGGCTTAAAATCCTGTGGTCCTTTCTCTTACGCGGTTCGAGACATCTATTAAAAATTAATGATAATGGTCAGAAGAAAATTTTTGTTGTCACGTTGTTGTCCTGATGCCCATGGAAAGTACTTACAATGCTTATTCACGCAGGAAAGTAAGCAGAGAGTATGATTGTCTCTTGTAGCCAATTCAATGTTCAATCTTATCTCTGGCTGAGCGTGAAAGGGTGAAACGATGAAACGATGAAACGATGCAAGTTTTAAGTATCCGTGCACTGCCGTATGGCCAAGGGTCAAAGTTCGCTGGATATTCCCATTACTTCAATAAACGAAAAAGGAGCTTGCCGGTAGCAAGCTCCTCAACTATCTTTCGCCGTTCGTAATGAACAATGACCATTTATCAATGATACGGTTCACCGCGAAATATCCTACAATTTTTCAGATCGACTGGCTAACTGCATATTTCAAATGGTAGTAAATCAAATTTGAAATAGTTCAGAATTAATTGGGGAGAATTTTGACCTTGTATTTACCCTTGAAATTATTATTCTCAAAATGGTTGCTATGCGCTCTTACGATACATTAGGGGTGTGGGTGTGGTTAATATCAATTTGGTTGATGCTAAATTTAAGAATGGGCATAGCACATCCAACCAGCGACTATGAGTGAATTTTGAAGTGGCATTGTATCAGATGGTTGTTATTTAATGCAACATCGACTCTCAATTGATTTCATTCTAACAAAGATGTAAAATTTAGAAGAAATAACAAGATTATTTGGGGGTATATGAATGTCGAGTTATATGCCGAAAGTAATAGCGAGTGGCGTACTAGAGATATTCAATGAAATACCGTGTTATGTATTAGATGATGGCCAACGTATATTTAGATTATCAAATTTAACAAAAGCATTACGAGGCAAGGAACATGGTAAGTTTGGTAATTATTTATCAGCAATAAATATTCAGAAATATTTACCTGCAAGATTAATTCCATTGAACGATACAAAACATGACAGAGTCCCACAGGGTGCTATTGAATTTGAGTTTAATGGGAAAACCGAAAAAGGGTATAACTCAGAAGATTTTATGGATGTTTGCATAGCATTCATAGAAGCAGGTTATGAAGAAAAATTAAGCACGGCACAACAAGAGATTCTATTTAATGCAAGAAAATATATAATGGCTTGTGCAAAAGTTGGAATTACAGCTTTAATTGACGAAGCTACAGGATATCAAAATTTACGTGAAGAAAATGCATTACAATTAAAATTAAAATTCTTTTTAGCAGATCAATTGAGAGACTGGGAAAAAACATTTCCTGATGAACTATGGAAGCAATTTGGTAGATTGACAAATTGGCAGGGAAGTATTCATCTTAGACCACGTTATTGGGGTAAACTGGTAAACGAATTAATCTATGAATGTATAGATGGAGATTTAGCAAAATACTTGAAGGAGAATAAACCGATGATGCCCAGTAATGTAAGATATCATCAGTGGTTGAATGAAAACTATGGAATAAGAGCTTTAACACAACATATATGGCAGGTAATAGGTATGGCGAAAGGCTGTGAGAACATATTTGATCTGAAAGAATTAGCGAACAAGGAGTTTAAGAAGACACCTTTTCAACTAACTCTTTTTTAATTCTAATAATTTAAATATGATGCCACTCCTGATATTGGAGTGGCTATTTGTCTTAAATACGTACGTAAATCTTATGATCGTAAACAAGTTTATGCTTAGATACTAAACGGGGAACCGTACCATAAATTGATGGATTCGACTACGCATAACTGCCCGATAGCTTAATCAAAGACAAACATCAAAATCAACACTGAATTTTAACAGAGCCTATAGAATAAATTATTGTGGTAAAATTTTAGGATATAGTTACTGGAGGTATAACGATATGACAGTAAATCCGCTTGATGTGGCAAAACAGTTTAAAGAGCAAACTGGACTTGATGTTCCAACTATTATCCAACGATTTGAGAATATTACTAAAAAGTTGATAAAAAATGATATCAAACAATTAGTAGGTCCAGGAATATACCTTATTTGGGGAGAAAGGCTACTGAGAGACAAAGGAAAAGAGTTGCTCTACATTGGATAATCATCTGTGGCCGGTACTAGTGTTGGTGGTCGAGTATACGAGGAACTAACCTCAAAAAGAGCTACATTTATGAAAAATCTAATTGGTGATGGATATAAGCTAATCATTGAGAGTTCATATGACATATCTGAAGACTGGGTTCGACCAACTGAAGTGACAGTGCACACTTTTAATAAAAATGTGGATGCTATAACAGAAACTGAACGTCGGAGTATAGATGCGCTTGAATTATATATATTAGCAAGAATCGAAGATAGCATTGGATATTTCCCCCTTTTTAACAGAGCCGGTTCTCATAATCGAAAAGGCAATCTTTCGAGGGAAGAGAAAGATAGACAAGATTTTGAAGATGATTATCAATCGCGTACTAGATCAATTTATCTACCTGATGATAATGACGAGGAATGAATAAAATATGTTTCCCAGCGAGATTACCGTTCAATGTGCCGCGGCGGCCTCACGGTACTTGTTTTGAGTATTCGTCCCCTTTAGTTCAATCGTAAGGTTAGTCTTTTGGCAGTTTCTTGAGTTGAAAAAGCTCAATTAAGGATTCCATAGTTTAATACCGCTCTCGGTTACGACATGGTCGGGAACCTTTATTCCTTCGTTAAATAGTGGGATCCGGCAGCGCCACGTGCCCTTTTTGGTCCGATCGGCGTTTTCTTGTTCGAAATCTTTTCCGCCATCCGACTTAAAGGATCGCTTATTTACAATGAACACACACGTAACCCATTTGGATGCGTTGCGATGGATATTCCCCTTCTCTGGCCGGAAGAATGTAATTGCCGAGCGTACTTCCGTTGTGTATAAAATAACCGCAATGACCACAAGTGCATCCAAGCAATGGGCTTGAAGTGCCATATGCCAGTTGAGTGAAATGTTCTTGGATAAGGACGCCATTTTCCCTCGCGGTCTCGATCTCTTTCGCGTAAAATCGGTGAACATACCTGGTGTAACCGCCGTCCATCATAAATGCCATCTTCATTTCACCGGTGCACCGCAGGCACGGTCCCGTGATGATTTCCATGTATCGCCGCCTCTTATGATGTTCACATTTAATGCACTTGGGGTTATAGCATAGATTCATTTTAGTAAAGGGCAATGGCGATTCATTCAATTTATCCAAGTCTTTATAGCTTTCCAGATGAATCTGCAAGACAAAGATGCCTTCTTGCTCATAATAATACATGGCTTGCCACGTAGGCTTGTGCGTCACGACAACTTCAATAACAACACGAACCTGGCCATCTGAAGTAAACAGCGCGATGTCAGGTCTGGTCATCTCCATGGGGAATTCGAGCGCCACGCGAACGCACGATTTGATCAGATCCGCTACGTGCTCGCCCTTGCAATATGAGCAGTTCCACTTAAATAACAACGGTTCCGCTCTCAGGATGCGCTCCTCTATAAGCGTAGCCAATTGCTCCTTGAAGACCCGGTGCAGCATCGTCTCCGGCGTGCAGTCGTCGGACAATTGCAAATGGGCAAAATGCGGCCGTCGCAAACCCCGTTCTCCCTTGCGAAACAGCATGGCGCCGTTGCATTCAGGGCAGAAATAGTCTTCTCCCTTCTCAGCGTTATCAATATGAACGATTTCACCGTCAGCCCTGCGAGTCAGAAAATGTAGCAAGTCGCTCATAAGATTTCTCCATCTTACGTTTTCCACCATTATATCCGAGTCTAACAAAATACTGCTAGTTTCAAATAAAATCTCCCGTTAATGCTACTCTAACAAAAGCCGGAGCGCTCTTGGATTTAAGTACACTATGTACAAATTTGAATTACTAATGTAAGATCAAGTTAATGGAATAAATATGAACAGTCAGGAAGCACCTGCACTGCGGCATCAGCCGCTCTGCTTGGTGCTTCTTTTTTTTCATTTTTAAGTGAAGGAGGAAACATGTATGAAAGTTATTGATCTACAAGACCAGCTTTATCGGAAGGGGCGATTTATTAGTTTATTCCTTAAGGAAGGTAAATGGTTACGTGGAAGGTTCCTTAACTGGTCGTTAATTGATGATAAGACATTTTTGTGGTATTTACTTATTGAAGATATTAACGAAGAAAAGGTGTGGTACATCCATGCATCAATTATTGAAACAATCAATGGATATCCCCCACCATCTACATATTTACATCATCGGTCCGATGAAGAAGTAATAACCTTCATCGAGATGTCATTTGAAATGTATTAATAGGTAGCATCTCTTCAAATTACTACTAATACCGATCATTGATCGGCATTAGTTGTTTTCTATTGCTTTACCTTTGATGTACAATATCATCTTGATCCATGTCGTGGTTACCATCATACCGCTTGTTACATTCATGATTGAAACAGTCAAAGATATTATCCTCCTGTTGTTGCATTGAATCTGGTTCGTTCATTTTATCTATTACCTTGGAAAAAACGATTTCTAAATTATCAATAATCTCTTTGCTTTGTTCAACATCCACCATAGTTCTACGGTATATATTCCCTGAGTGATTTAGGATTTTGGTTTGATTAGTGATTTGACTCCTTTTGGATATAAAAAATCTTTGGTTCTCTTCAGTCAGTTGGTCAATCGATGCTTGGTCAATTTTATTATCATTCTCATACGCAATAACTCGGTCAGATATCATCGATATGCCTTCATAATACAAATCAAAAACATACTTATGAATCACCTGACTGTCCACAAGAGAATCAAACGCCGGATAATCAAACAAGTCAGTTAACCCCTTAGTGATTTTTCGTATCTCTGCGATTAGTCGCTGTCTTACCTCACGTAGCAATTCCGTATTTTTTAGCAAGTTGATCGTAGCTGTTTTCAGTTGTTCGCTTGTTTGCATAGCATACACATCTCCTTTCCATTAATCACACCACGGAGATTATGTTTGCTACAATAATTGCAATGCAAAGCTGATGGCGTGTACTTTGGTTAGCGAATTGTGAATCACGCCCTAATATATGTATGCATGCACGCGGGAATGTTCCGGTTTACCCAACTAACGTTTAATCAAGGTGGCTCATTTACAGCCATTTTAACCCCTCTATGGATACCATCCACGCTATTACATTTCTGTCGATCAACGAGGCTCATTATACCGTTAACAAGAGAAACATCTCGGAGAATAGCCATTAGATAGTCCTCCGCATATTCCCCCAGATCGGCATTCAGAATAATATATCCGGCAGTACATTCTCCTGGTTGGCCTGTATTCTCCCAAGTAGGCCGTGTTTAGTACATTTGATCATTGAGCAACATTGATGGTCGTTCTAACCCCTCTATGAATCCCTTCTCCCTCATTGAAACATGATTAATCAATGAGAGTCATGGGGTCACAGACAAGAGAAGCCACTCGGAGAACAGTGATTGGTATTCACATTTGGTGGGTAGGGCTAGCCTCGACCAATCGAACCCTACTCATCTGTACAGCCATATGACTTCAGTGCTTTTACCGTTATATGTCACGCATTTGATTCAATACAACCAACGTTTCTTCTACTGAGTCGTCCACACTTTGGATTAAAGTGTTCAGACAAGTTCGGCAGGCTTTCTGTAGAATGCAGTAGAAGACGAGTAGAAGGGATTTCAAACAAACAAATAAAAAATTAAAAAATAAATAAATATATATGTTCTTCTACTCTTCTACCGTTGCCTCATATTCACATTTATTTTTATATTTTTTACTCTCCCGGAACAGAAGAGTAGAAGAAATACTTGTCAAGATACCTGAACACTTCGACTGCAAGGTTTCCGGCTGTTCTACAGCCCCTTTTACCAGAGAATTCACGGTGTAGAAGACAAAACAAGAGATTCCCGAAGGAACCTCTTGTAGGCAAAGCTATGCTTCACTTCTACTTAACTGATTGATTCAATAACTGCGCCCGTATCATTCCTCAGAAAGGTGGGCATACTTCTTCCCTGCGATGATGCAAAATCACCCTTCTGAGTTGCCTCATTAATCGGATCATCCTCACAATTGCTTGTCGAAAGTTCTTTTTCAATTGCCTTGGTGTCCAGACGGTACATATAAGGGTAGTCCGTTTTTACTGTCTTGTCCTTGCTGCCCGAATTAATAATGTATGATTGCATCGACGTCTTCTGCGTCGTTTTTCCATTCTTAGCTTTCATAATGATGCCCATCTTGCTCCATCCTTCAAGAACGGTCGTTACATTATAATCGCCCTTAGACAAGAATTCCTTCAATGCGGCAGGAAACACGGCGATATACTCTTTCGTGATCGCACCTTTTTGCTCCTGATTAGCGTTTCCAAACGTAAAATGTTTGGTCTGATTCATAGATACATAATCCACAAACTCGGTTATCGCTTTTATGGCAGGAGATTTCCCTACCATGTTACCGTACACTGCGGTAGCAAACCCTTCCATGACGGCTGTTGTATTGACGATCACATCGAAGCATTGCTCAACAAGCATCGCTGTGAAATGGAGGGCCGAAAGGTAGCCGTTCATAAACGCAATTCGTTCTTTATCCATATGTCCGATGTCTTGGGCGCTAGCTTGTTGGTCATATACTGCCTTAAGTTGTTGATATTGTTCTTTCCATTGATCCCAGTCCTGCCTGTTCTCCATAACAAAGTTTATAAATACAGGCCCAGCAATCCCATGATATTTTTTAACAATCTTCTCGTACGCCTTGCCTTTGGCTTTTGCTGTTTCTACATTACCAAATGGCGCTTGGTTTACTGTCATTAGTCGTCGTGTAATTCCATCCCTATTCAACAAGTCTACACTTTGGGATTCAGCCGATGATAGGATAATCCCCTGTAATACCCTTGTTTTACGTGTAGAACCCGTATTGTATGATTTCCCTTTACCTTGCTCGTTAAAGTAGTTATAGATGACATCGCTAATAATGGACTTCTCCAATTGGTTTTGACCGTCCTCAAGTACAAATACATGATTTTTGAAAAATGCAGCGAGTGGCTCAATATTGGCATATGATGATGACCACTGTAACTTTAACTTTTTAGGATCGCCGTCAATCGCAAGTGCCGCGTATTGTCCTAAAGACTTACCTGTTCCGGTTGAGTTCGCAACCTCTAACATGAACGAATCACACCCAATGATCGGCAATATCTTAGCGGCAAAACCCGTTAAAAACATCACAGTAGGAATCGGATAGTCTGCGAACAGAGCCAGAATATCTTGAACAAATTTGGACGCATCTTGAGGTCTACCATGTTGCTTGTAGCCCTCTAACATAACCTGCTCTTGTTCTCCCGGCGCTACAATGTCGAAACCCTTGATTCCATTGTAGATATAACGACTGAGCTTCGTATCTGTATATCCGAGAGTTAAGCATGTCTCTGACTTAGAGATTGCACCTTGGATCAGTGCATTGTGATGCTCATATTTAACTAGAAAAGGGATTAAACGATTGATCGTAGATTTTCCCTCTTCATCGTACAGACCTTGATAGCCCACATCTGCAATTGTGGCTGAGAATTTTTTTGCATCGATAAAGACAGATCGCTTCACCAACAATGAACTCCAAGTGCCGTCGAGGTTCTCAAAGACGATCTCAATTTGTTCCGCTATATTACTTGCCGCGAGGCCTTTAATAATTCTATTAATAAAAATCGGCTTAATCCCACTTGGTAGCTGTGTCCCTGGCATTTGAGCCAATGTATTGACCGGCGCATTTGGATACAGGGCTACAACTGTTCGTTGGCTCGAGACCGGTCCAGCTTGAAGTACTTGAAATGTTGATCGAGAGCGCTTGATTACAATAAGTTGATCCCGTAATACGGTCTGTGAAATACCAGTAATCGCTTTAAGGTGCCTTATCAATTCGATTTTCTCTGTAATACCGAATTCTTGAAAGAGTTCCAAAATACTTTCTACCTGTATACTTGTCAGTTCTGCCTGAGATCCTTGCGTAAATCCTTCAAATAAAAAATCAATGTTTGAAATTGCCTCGCTTATATGAGTCATCATGAAATCCTCCATTATGCTGTAATTTTTCTAATATGATCATGATTCAATGCATTAAATTCCATAACAATACTTGCTTATCTGCATGGGCCATGAACGCCATTACAATAGCCGGCGGGACACGGTTATTATCCATCATCCGAAAGGTTCTGTATTCGACAGTTACGGCGCCGGAAGAACAGAATAAATTCAATATGGCATGCTGTTCCCCGACCTCCAAGATGAAGTTCTTACCGCGATAAATATGATATCCTCCATCATTCACCGTGAATGCCGCCGAGTTTGTTGCGTTGACCATGTCGCTTAGCGCTTGATCAATCTGAGCCGTGATCAGAAAACCATAGCTGTGCCAACCCGTAGGCAGATAACTGAGGGGAATACAATATAACCGCATGACGCCACCCCCTTAACAGTTTATTAACCATGTTCCACTAATGAATTTTTTTGACTTGCTAAGATATTGAGTCGCTCTATTTGGAGTGCTTACTGCCGAACGATGCATCCAGTAATTGAAAGCTTTGAAATCCGCGTGAAGTACTTCGAGCTTATCTTCTGGAAAGAATCCATGTACAAGAAGCACAGTGAAGTAGGTTTCGGCTACGGGATGTCTCCACTTAGTCTTGCAGTTTCTGATAGACTTAACATACCAATACCACGCAAGTAGTACCCAGCCACGATAACTATCGTTTGAGGTATAAGACCTTGCGATATTACCAAGGTATTCCGTCATCTCAGCATCATAAATCCCTGTTTCATCGACCAGACGACAGAGCATTTGTTGATACGAATACAACTTCATCTCAGCTGTTGCTGACTTATACCCAGATGCGGCACGTTTTAAATTGACCGCTTCTTCAAGTACTTTAAGGCTCTCGATCATGCCTGATTCAATGTAGTCAACTTCAAAATCTGACATTATTGGCTTTATTGCATCTAGGTACATCCCAAAATCCTTGCCAAGTACTCCCGCTTCTTTATCGCTTACATCATTTGGTTTTACACTTACCGATAAATTAGTTTTCATCCTGAACTGCCTCTTCCATAAGTGGATTTTTGAAAACAAAAAAGCCGAACATTCAAGAATAGCCGGGAAAGCACGCATTTCTCTGCGTACCGTTACCAACGATTCTGAACATTCGGCTTAGCGCCTTTACTTTGTTTCTAACTTCATTATACATCGCTTCGTTCATCGTACAAGTAGCTAGAATGCGCAAAAATCGCCATTCCCTGTCTGGACTGGAGCCGCCGCATATCTTATCTGATGAACTATAGTTGATAGTGCTACGGCAGCACTATCGTAGCACTGGACATATTCCAAGTTATTACGCGACAATGTTCTGCGAATAGTGCCGCCGCGGCACTGTTTCAGCACTATAACTGAAATGGTGAATCTCTATTAATTGAACTGAACATCAGCATGTAATTCTTCTTCGTCAAATCCTCCGCTTAATGCCGCGATAAGATCAGCCCCTTTATAGCAAATTAAACCGTTAATACGCCTTGTTGGTACACCCTTCAATTTTCTATACCGCGTGACTCGATGGCATCCTAAACCGTCCTGTATCTGCTTCTTCGTATACAATTCCTTGGGTTCGATTGAGCGGTAAAATGTTTCGATTTCATTTAATGTTTTGATCATGAATACGTCCTCCTTAGATTGAAAAGCTTTTGAATGCGCCTAGCAAACTTTTAGCTGCTTCCTTAGGATCAATAGGTTCAGCGGATGACGTGCTGTCACTGGCCAAATCGTCAAGTGCAGGCATGTCAAAATCTGAAGTATGATCCTGTACAGGTGGAGCATACTGCCTACGTTGTTGGTTAGGCGGAGCGGCCGGCACCGGCGAACTGTACGAAACAACATTCTGGAATAACGCGCTTACCTTCTTATGTAAGTCCGGCGATTCCGTAATCAAGTCCAGTATCTTGTCTTTCCTAACGTACTGACCTTTCATGCCTTGAAGTTCCATGAACTTCTCGAATACATCCGCTTGACTATCGGTAGAAATAAACTTGCCTTCCTCTGTCAGTACAATATCATGGTTAGCCAACGCTACTTTGGTTTCGACGCTATGAGCGATGTACTCTGAAACGTTGTCCGTTTGCTTTTTGATCGCATCGAGCATTTTAACGCGCCGCTTACCTGTAAAATATACATTTTGTCTCTCTGAAAACGACTTTATTGCCATATCAATCACTTCCTCCTAATGTCTATACCCCATTAAAATATGTGCCTGCAACATGGCGCAATTATTTGTAACCTGATGAAACATCAATTTTACGTCAGATCCTTTGCTACAAAGTGGTTCATTCATTTCACTATGTTATTCCTATATGATGTGATAAAAATATCAATTGAAGTATCATATTCCGTCTATAGAAATCTTTATGGGTAAAGCTGGAACGCCCAGTGTTAAGCTTAACAAGTGTTTTTTACAGTGCTACAACAGCACTGGGTTTAGCACTATTCTCGTTAATGTTAATGCTGATATTAATGTTGTTATTGATGCTAGCGCTAATATTAACCATTTCATTGATGCCGAAATCCTTGCTGTGATTTATTAAAAAAAAGGATGGAGGTTCTCATATGAAGGTTTTAGCGGTTTCTACAAACAAGGGTGGCGTACTGAAAACGTCGATCACCGTCAATCTTGCGGGGCTACTCTTCAAGAATAAAAGGGTGCTGATCATTGACGGAGATAATCAGGGGAATGTCGCTTTAAGCTTCGGGCACAATCCAGATTCATTCACGACAACGTTGTACGATGCGCTTATCGATGGAGCCGATCCGAGAGAAGCCATTGTGAATGTACATCACAACATTGATCTGCTCCCGAGTAATGATGATCTCATCTTTCTTGAATTTGACGTGTTGCCAAGTCGGGACAAATTCGGCAATCCGTTTCTGTTGCTTAAGGAATTGGTGGACAAGCTACGGGGCATGTACGATGTCATCCTAATCGACACCCCGCCGAATCTCGGACTGATGCAGGGCAACGTACTTGCATGCGCGGATCAGGTCTTGATTCCCTTTCAGCCCGAAAACTATAGCATGCGCAGCTTGGTGAAGATATTAAAAGCGATTGGAGACTTCAGGAAGAATTTTAATCCGATGCTCTCCGTCTTAGGCATTGTAGCCACGTTGGTAGATCAGCGAACAACGCTACATAGCACGGTTATCCAAGAGTGTAGGCAGTTTAGTTTGGAGCAAAGAGTAAGAATGTTCGACACAATCATTCCCAAATCGATCCGGTTTGCTTCTAGCGTGGCATTTGACCGGTTGCCAGCTACATTGGCGCATCCCAATCATCCTGTTGTGGCGTACTATGCGGAACTGCTGAAGGAGGTAGAGGAGCTTGAGGAAAAATGGTAGCATCGCGAGCTTTGGAGATGTAGCAAAAGGTCTGAGTAACACGAACGCTAATATTAATGTTAATGCTAGCGTTAATATTAATGGGACATTTATTGATCAAATTGTCGACAAGCAGGAAAGCTCCGTGCTAATGGGGCTGTACATTAAAAATGACATCGCCAAGGTTTTAAACGCGCTGGCAAAAAAAGCAGGAAGAGGAGGTAAATCTAAGGTTGCAAATGAGGCACTCAAGAAGATATTTATAGAGGCAGGTTTGATGTAAGGGGCCCTTCTTGGCCCCTCTTTCATATCGTAATTTCTCTTGATAATACCTAATTAATTAGGATCTTGGCATTGGTCTGCCTTTCATTGCCTCATCAAATGTATCATAAAAATTTTGACGTAGTGAGTTGATGGTGGAAGTAATCTTTTCATCATTGCAATTTTCGAGAAGTAGTTCCAAAGCCGTTAATTGACCAAATGCGATATTGAAACTAGGGTATTGTGTAGATAAATATTCAATGAGTTTTTGTTTCGTCACATACCAAGTCGATTTGCCTATTCTATAACCGTCATTATGCACCAAATCTTTTATCTTTCCAGCTAACTTAGGATTTTTTTCAAATATTTCATAAAATCTTGGTCTGCTACGAGGCTGAAAGTCCCATTTTTCAAATACTTTTCGAATTTCTTCTATTGTTAGTCCATTAGTTGCATATTGGCTCTTATTCCAGGCTATAAATGCCTGATATGTTCCGAATACGACAATACGTAAATAGTAATTGGAACCTTTACTAACCATAATATTGTATTCAACTTTAATCCCTATATCTGTATACAATTTATCATAATCGATTACACGAATATTGCTCGTACAAACCTCTTTTATTTTATTCTTATCCAGCTTGTTCCCTCGTAAGCAAATCTCTTCTTGATCCAAAAAATCCAAAAAGTAATTATTTTCCTTAAGCTCCTCACTTATCTCGGAGTAATTATTACCTGTAAGTTGTTTAGTTATATTTGGCTCGTAGTTTGATAAATCTATCATTCATACACCCCCAGGAAACTATACTATATGAATTATTTAAGAGGGTAAAGAACTGTTTATAACAAACAAGACCATTTACTCTTTTTGGTATGAGAGGGATACATTAAGTCTTTGGTTTCCAAGATATTAATGCAAAGTTAAAAGATTATCTTTTCAGTCTAGTCCCAAGTGACGGTCAAATCCGAATTGTAGTTAACTCGTATGGTAGGTGTAGGGTGAAACGTCAAATGAGTGAGGTTAGAGAGTAAAGTACATAGATGATCTTTGGTGCAGACCCTCCGATGATCAGCAACTTAGGTTCGTGAGAAAATCAGGATGTAGAATTGAAAAACCAAATGAGTGTACTTAGTTGGGAGTAAAGTTCAAATTCTAACTTTGGTATAGACCCTCTGCTGATGAGCAGCAAAGGTTCATGAGAAAATCAGGATGTAGAGGTGAAAAACCAAATGTGTGAACTTAGTAGGGAGTAAAGTTCAAATTCTAACTTTGGTATAGACCCTCCGCTGATGAGCAGCAAAGGTTCGTGAGAAAATCAGGATGTAAAGGAGAAAAACCAAATGAGTGAACTTAGTTGAGAGTAAAGTTCAAATTCTGACTTTGGTATAGACCCTCCGCTGATGAGCAGCAAAGGTTCGTGAGAAAATCAGGATGTAAAGGAGAAAAACCAAATGAGTGAACTTAGTTGAGAGTAAAGTTCAAATTCTAACTTTGGTATAGACCCTCTGCTGATGAGCAGCAAAGGTTCGTGAGAAAATCAGGATGTAAAGGAGAAAGACCAAAATGAAGTGGGCTTAGAGGGGGGAAGTTCGAGGATGAACTTTGGTACAGGACCGCCACAAACGTGAATGGAAGAGTCATTTACAACAATATAGTTATCGAAGCACAACGCCCCGAAACTGGCCTCCACTACCGATACATTTAGCGAGGTTACAAATGTTTATGTCCGTGAAGGATAGAAGGCGACGGATAAGCCACCGATACTTGGCATTAGCTAAACAATGACACTAGAAGAGGAGATACAACTGTATGCAAAACACTCTTGATAATCTAGATAATCTTCCGAACGATAAATTCACTAACGAGCCAATTTGGTTTTCGACAGTTAGAGACGCATGGTTTACTCATTTAATTAATGAAACAATTAACAAATTGCCTAATGCACCAGTTGTTTATACAAATAGCTTGGTCTACACCGAGGCAAACTTAGAAGATTGTAATTTTCACTGTCGCTTGAAGTTCTCATCACACGAATTTGATGCAATAAGTGTAAGAGTTAATGCTCTCATTAATGGCAATTTTCTCGAATTGATTAATCTTAAATTTGACTCGGATGGCGAGTTATATGATTACAGCCATAATAGTGTAAACCTTGAGGATATAGATGCAATCATTGAACACAAAATGTTGTTTGAATTATTTGAATTGTGGAAGTCGAGTAAAAAATTGAGCTAGGGAAAAGGCCTCCTGCCTATTTAAGTGGTCAGGAAGCCTTCTAATCAGTAAATACCATCATTAAATAGCTTAAAGTCGAAGGGGAGTTATTCCATTGATCAAAACATTGTACTCTTTTAAAGCTGAGCTGCAAGACCGTAATAAGTCAAATGTTGTTTATAGTATTGAAGAAGCGAATGAGTTTCTTGTCAATTATACAAGAGAAATTACAAATGTTATTCATAATACCTTTGAAAATCTTATTTCTAATTATGATTTTAAAAACAAGGGAAAAGTGGACTCGTATGAAGTTTCATCTAAATCTAAAAACTTTTGTTGTAAGGTCATCTGTCCTATAAAAAAGTATAGAAATTATTATCCGATTAAGGTTGAAGTCAGTGATCTAACAAATAACTCAGTAATCTTTAAATATGAGGATGAAATGTGCTTAACGGGTAACAAAAGTAAGTTCGCAAAAAAAATAGGTCTAATAAAATCTGCTATCCTCGACTCTTATAAGAACGGTCAATTCAATAATCAGACTGTTCACAAGGATCCATTCGTGGAAAACGCATTTATTGAGTTGAAAAAAGTAATTACTAGTTATCCTAAGTGGAAGCAACTCACTCTAGAAATGACAGATAAAAATCGCAGCGGATCGTACTATTCTAGCTATTGTTGTTTTGAGTTCGACCCCAAATATTTATCCGTAACAATATATGATAGTAAAATATGCGAAAGTTATCACGGAACTCATACATTTCAAAATGTTCCTCCTGAAATTTTAGGTGTTATTAAACGATCTATTTTAACAATTGATTTATGGGATTGAGGTGGACTAGTGACCACAATTGAATTTTTACTTTCACTGTATAGTATCTATCTGAGCACCAGCAATTCTATTATGTACTTTGAGCTGACGTTCATGAAGGATGGAATGTGGCGGACAAAATATTATCACTTTACCAATGAAGGATTGAATAAAGCTGTAAGTACTTACGTGGAAGCTAGGAAGAGAAGCCATAATGTATTCTTTGGGGTTTGTCCGAGGGATAGCAAAAATATAAGCAAGTTCGGAAATGAAATGAAAGCAACGAGGTCAAATGTAACTGAATCGTCCATCCTCTGGATTGATAGCGATCTAAAGGGCGCGAATGTAGAGCAAGTAAAAATTCTGCAGAAGGAAAAAATTGACGAGCTAATGGCTTCGAGAATAAGGCCTAATTTTATTGTAAAGTCAGGAAACGGTATTCATGCTTACTGGAAGCTGGATGAAGTGATCGATGTAAAAACCGCATGTACGTTCAGCAAAAGGCTTGCGGTTGAGTTTTCAGCGGATAAAGCAGTAGCTGAACCATCGAGAATAATGCGGTTGCCGGGGCATGGTTTATACAATCGTAAAGACCCAAAGTACCCTAAACCTGTTAAGGTAGTATTTCACGACAATGAACGCATATACACATTAAGTGACTTTGATTGGCTACCAGAATTTTCAGACGAGGTTGATATAGAAGTCGAGGAAGTTCAATTTACAGATGTAATTATTGATTTAAGTTTGGAACAGGTTGAAAAGAGATGCAAAAACAAAAAAATTAGATCCTTAATTACTATGAGTTCTGAGGAGTACGAAAGGCAAGGTAATGGTGATAATTCCGACTCCGGTCGTGATTTTAGGGTTATATGCTTGCTCGTCTCATCCGATTTTGATGACAATGAAATCCTTCATGTCATTTCGAACTATTGTCCTTGGTCAAAGTTTCATAAAGATAGAGGGAATAATCTGAAGTACCTTGCCCGCACAATTATGAATTGTAATAAAAGAGTTGCTGAAAGTCGAGAAGCACGGAATGCGAGCAACAAGAAATTTAAGCAGAATGCAAGAATAACTCACAAGGGACAGAGAATTCTTTAACCTCAATTATGGAAGAGCCTAGGAACCAATTTCTCCGTGGCTCCTCCTACAACTTGTTTTTTGTAGCTTCGACAACGCTGAATTGAAGGGAATAATGAAGAAACACAAAATATGTACTCAGGAGGTAATTTTTCATATGGCAAATTTGACAAATACATCGCTTGTTAAAGCAATCCGTGAGAAAGATCTTCTTACAATTGCTTTGCATTTTCGGAAAGGAATTGATCCAAACAAAAGGGGTCGAGTAGGTACTTTTCCTTTGCATGAGGCAATTATGACAGGAGATGAAAACATGGCTTCGTTCTTCTTAGAACTTAGTAAAATTAATGTAACTGTAGGTCATAAGTCGAATCCTTCTACAACTGAATTGATTGCAGAACACATGCCAAGTTTACTAGGTCTTTTAGCTGATATAAATGCAACTTCGGTTATCTATACCGCAACATACAAGGAAAATACTAATTTACTAAAGAAATGTATTAAGAATGGGGCAAACGTAAATATTACTAATCCTTGGGGAAGAACTCCGCTAATTAGGGCTTTTTTGAATGGGGATCTGAAGTCTGCTTCTCTTCTAATGGACGCAAATGCAGATCCTAATGTACGTGATAATTTTAACAAATCCTGTTTAATATATTGTCTAGACAAAAAATATAATAGTAAAAATATGTGGAATGATTCAAAGGGATTAACGGATATTGCAAAAAGACTTATTATAGGTGGAGCCGGACTTAATTTTATGGATCAAGATATGCGTACGCCGCTCTCCTACGCCTTTGAGTTACTAAATAGCTTTAGATTTAGGGAAGAACTATATGTGGTTATTAAAGAAATGATTAAACGTGGGGCTACTTGTTAGCTGTTATATTGCAATTATTGTAATCAAATATTTAGACATGATAAACTTTTTATAAAGAGATGTAAGTTGTGTTTTCTAAGTTGTATTTATAGCCGGCTGTATGAGGATACATCTCATACCCGGTCTAGGTGTATGCAGTGTATCCTCCAATAATTTAATGGGGGAGTGGTAAAATGAAAAACATTATTAAACCAATAACGCAGTATCATTGGGGTAATGTTAAAGTAAAAGTTGATAAGGTAGAAAACTGGGAGTCGTCAGAGGGTAAATTTAATATAAGTTTAATGCTAAACGGAAACACGCACTCAGTCGTGGCGTTTACACACGATTTTGTATTATACAGCTACATGATTGCGGAACTACATGCAGCTTCGTTAGAAAGAATGCCTTGGGTTGAGGATTGGATGCTTTCTTGCAAAGCAGAAGAACTTAGGGAACAACTTTCAGAAGGTGAAATGGAAGAGCTTGCGTTCTACAAGGACGGACAAGAAACGCGAGAATCCTTAATTAAGTTATTGGGAACTTTTGCGTTTCATACTCTTTCGCGCTTCGTAGAGAACCGCAGCAACCATGAAGAAATTGATAATGAACTAGACCTGCGGTTGGTTCTCCATGAACTAGGCATTTCATCTTACGAAGAACAAAATGATTTTATGTATTGGAAGCCAACGTCTACGATATGTCAATAATGTAAAATGTGTGCCGTCCCCCCTGCTGTGGCAAGCAGAACAACAGGGGGGGGCAATCAACCTCCTGTATTCTAAGGAGGCGCATACTATGCAAGCCGTTATTATTTATTTACTTATTATTAATTTCATTGCTTTTGTAATGATAGCCAAAGATTTTTCTAGCTCCATGCTCGGTGGTCCTAGATTTACAAATAAGCAGTTTTTAACTGTTGCCATTTTGGGTGGAGCGCTAAGTATAATCTTGGGATGTGTCATGTTAAAACATATGACTAAGTGGTATTTTTTATGGCCCTTCTTGGTTGTAATGATAATTCAATTGATGTATAAAGATTATTTTATAGGTGTTCTTTACAGATTAATGAATTAATTATACAAATGCGGCAACCAACGGATGTAGAGTTGGTTCCTGCGACCGAGGTCTACATTCGATTCTTAAGAATAGGGTGTATACCTTTGCTAATCATTGTAGTTTTAACTTTGACTTTGGGAATTGTGGTATGTTTGGCTGTACGGAGTTGGAAAATCATTTTTGATGGTGTAAGTGATTACGTGGATGATCTTAAGAAATATAAGATCCATAAGGAGCCATACAACCCTACAAAACTTAGATTACAAAATCAAAAGAAAAAGCGATCTTGCTGATACAGCAAAGATCGCTTTTTCTATTTGCAATTATAGGCTCATAAATAGAGCCGCGGTAAACTAGAAATAAATTCGGCTAACGCTTCTACATCTTAGTCAAGTTGGTTAGAGCCTCCTTGATGAACATAGAACCGGCTCCTCTTACGATTAGGGGCCGGTTTATTTGTGAAAATAAGACACCATTAATACCATGTGACATTTTGCTTATAAAAAGAATGATTAATTCGGTTCAGCTGCAAGTATTGTAAGAAGCTCATGCGATTGGTTTTAATGAAGATAAATATGGTACATATTCCACATAGGAGATCTATTTAGAGGAGGGCATTTCATGGGCGCTGTACCCGCAGAACAATTAAAGAAGTTTTTTGGCCTGTCACCTAGAATCTGCATGGCCGAGTTATTGGCAAAGATGGATATCCCGCATGAAATCAAAGCGAACCGGGTTCAAACGGACTTAGCCGCAGTCAAGGCTAAACTCCATCCTGTCTATGCGCGAAAAATCGTCCAGCAGCGTTTGATTACCATTTCTCAGGCTACAGGCATCTTGCAGAAGGATATTACAGAGGTGTTTATACTTCTGGTCGAGAAGCAATTAAAATGCTACATGGTGAACAAGCAAATACGCCTTGATCGGCTAGATGTCTACCGATGCGCCGAGCGTCGGAAGGCTTTGAATAAAGCAAAAACAATGAACGCATCGCTCCTTTTGTTTCGGCTGATAGACATCGCGCATCTGATGCAACTATCGTATCGAAGAACTGCGTACCTGCTCAGTAAAAGGGCGCTAACTAATTGCATCGTCATCAAAGGGCCGCATAAAATCTGGATTGCGCGTAGCGACGTTATCCAATGGATGACCGACTTTATGGGGGAGGTGCCAACCGCACTGGTGAAACCAATCCCTAAACAAGTGCCTTTGGTCAGCTTAAGAGAATACATACCTGTATGCGATAAAACGATTGAGGATTGGTTAGCGGAAGGTATGCCTCTTGTTCTAAAGAATACAGGCGAGGTTTGGGTTGAAACGAGGAAAGTTGTAAATTGGCTAAAAAAGAATTATGGATAAAGATGAACCCCTGGAGAAAATGCCAGGGGTTCAATATTTAAAGGAGTGTACCTTCATAAGGAAACGCTGGACATCAATATAACTCTCCCTCATGTGTCGCGCAAAACCATTTTCCCGTAAGTTATTTGGGGTAACGGCGGGTAACTGAGAGTAAGCATATATATTGACGCAAAATTTTGTGTCATGTTTTAATTCTTGTACAAAATATGAAAAAGATGGTGATAAGAATGAACGATAGATTGCTTAACATGACCGAACTGATGCAAAAGCTTGGCATAGCCTCAAGAAAAACTATTTACAACTGGCGCAAACAGGGAATGCCCACATTTCAAGTTAGCAAAGGGAACCCCAGATTTGACTTCAACGAAGTAAAGAATTGGATGAAAAATAAAACATTCGTAGAGAGGAATGATAGAAATGAATAAGGTGATATTAAGCATAGCGGTAGCCGCTTTGATTCTGACAACGGGATTCGTCTCGACCGCCAGTGCGGCAAACACAAATAAGAACAACACGGCTATTGTTTCCAAGGAGAGATTTTCGGATGTGAAAGGACACTGGTCCTACAGAACCATTATGTGGGCTGTAGATAATAAAATCGTTGAAGGGTATAGTGACGGAACGTTTAAGCCCGATAGGAACGTATCCGAGGCGGAGTTCCTCGTTATGTTTATTCGTGCTTTTAATGCAAAACCTGTCACTGCAGCTGAAATGAATCACTGGGCAGACGCTTACTACAACTACGCAATCAGCAAGAAATACCCTGTACGTGGCACGAAAGACAAGGATGTACGCAATGGTTTCATTAACCGAGAATATGTAGCTGAAATTATTGCTGCTGCGAACGGCGTAAACTTTGTGGGTAAGAACGCTATTCAGTATTTATTGAACAAAGAGTTTAGCAAAGGCAAAACGGTTGCTACAGTGGCTGGCTACAAAGGAGAAGACCTGCTTACAAGAAGTGAAACCATTCAGTTTATTAAGAACCTGAAGGATCAAGGGATGAAAGAATTGAAGGATAAACCGGAACTTACTACTCCTATTGAACATATGCCACCAGTTAAGTCGGTTCTGCCTAAGAACATACAGACTGTAAAAGACAAAATGGAAAAATTTCTGGCAAGCTCTCCGGACTATGCAAAATACAGCGTATTAGCGGATGAAACAGGGGTTACAGTTGCTGAAGGTAAAAGAACGATAGTTAGTTACGATCTTGCTCAAACCCAGGGAGGAACTGATGGTGTAGTTTTGTTTGAAGCTACATCAGATGCTTTAATAAAATTAGCTGTTGACATGTTACAGACCGCAGGTATTGCAGTTCCAGATTCATTTTCGGTCACTATCAAGCAAGCGGTTATTTCCGGTCATAAATCAACGCACACTATCGGAACCCGAAATGTTACAGTGTGGCCGCACCCCACAAACGCAGACTATGTGTCCATTGATTATATAAGGTAAGTCCATCCTCTCCCGGATTTTTGGGCAGAGGATTTTTTCGCCCTTTTTTGAAAGTGCTTTATGAAATTAAGATAGGAGGAGTATACCCATGCAGATTAAAAAATGGATCGTGACCGCACTGGCCCTCACGATGTTCGTGCCGATACTCGCAACAAAGGGGGTATTAGCCGCTGATGAAGATAATCAATATTATAACGAATATGAACACACCTATGTAAACCTTGCTTTGGCAACAATTAATGCAAGTGATTATGATCAAATGACGGAGAGTCAACTGAGAGAAATGCTTCAGCAATTAGCTGCCGCCATGGGACCTTCAGGGTTCAATGCCTTCTTTGAGGATTTCCTACATGAATATAATATCCCTGAAACAGTTAATGTTCGAAATGTAGGGAAACTAAAATGGAACCCCGAGACCTTCTGGGAAAAGTACCAAATTGTCTATGGCACTCCAGCTGACGTTAAGAAAATCCAAGATAATGACGTGAAAGTTATTAGTGGAAAACAGGAGCACAGGTTCTTAGGATTTGATACATCTGCCAATCCCTTCATCAACATGGACTTCCCGCCGGATGCTAGTAAGACAGACAATGTAGGCACTAGAAATTGGCTGCCTGAACCGTGGAATCATAGGGATGAGGTTCATAATAACTTACTTCCTGCAGACACGATATACATGAATAACAGAGCCTATTTTCGTGCAGAACGCATTCAATGGCTTGATAGCATTTTGGATAAGTACACGGGTAAAGGGACAACAAGAGGAAATTTCAATCCGCTATGGACTGGTGAAAAGCTGATCAATTATGCGGTCATTCAGCAAATGCCTACAATTACGAGCCCAGGTCAAGTCACAATGTGGCATCGGCATTATGATGGAGAAGGTGCCACTTCGGGCTATGATTACCTGACGAAAACCACAAGAAATTATAAAGATTGGTATGACACTTTTGCATTAGCGCCAACCGGTGACATTACCGAAATGCTCCTTGAGTATTGGGATAATCTCAAGGTAACCGCGCGTTGGCACCAAGAAAAAGTAAATGGGCAATGGGGTAGCGGAACAGCGCAAAAGGCTGGTACACCTACTGTGATTTACGCCAATGTGCAGGGTTTACTACCACGATTTCTCGTTAAACAGAAAAAGGCTTTAGCAGAGAGATACGCCGATGAAAATCATAAACTCAATGTTACTGAAATCAACGGAGAACAAATCGTCAGGGCTAAAGTGTATTTCGTTTTAGCGTCCACAAAAGAGATTATTGGTGCAGTGCCGGTAAATCTTGAAAATGGAAGCGGACCTAAGTCTGTGTTCATGAACTGGAAGTTTCCAAAGCAGAACGACAGTGTTCATGTCGTCGTTGTTCCCGACTACGAACAGAACCCGAATTTTAGAGAGTACTTCCTTCAGGATAACGTAATGACTCTAAACTTCAAAGTTGAGAATGGAACATATACGGAGGATGACACTATTAATCTAAACGGAGATGGTCTCGATAATATCAAAATTAATGCGCTAGTGCCGACTCCGGGGAATGGCGGTAGAAAGCCGGGAGAGCGGATTGACTACACCGCCATTTTACAGGCTGATCTGCCTACAAAATATGTAATGTTAAGCTTCAATGGAGAAGCGCAGTCAAATCCAATTCCACTGTACGCTGAAGTGGCTGAGAGTCTGAATCATCTCGATGCGTTGGCACATGTTACTGTCTCCTCTTCTGGTCAAGTAACCACAGCAAGGACCTTTGAGAATTGGGAATACATCTCAAAGACTTGTCGTGGCATTGCAATTATTGAGGGGGGGCGAGTGACCGGTTATAAACCAGACTTTGAGTGCGGGAGTTACGGATACATCACAAGACCCAATCCGAATTACGATACGGCTAAATCTGCCGTTGCATCTTTGAAGAATAAATGGAACGAGATCAATGCAACTGTGACCCTTCAAGGTAAAACATGCACTGTAACCATTGTACGCGGAGGTGATGAGGTGGCATGTACCGTCCAAGGCAACATGCCAGAAACCGAGTCGGATGTTGTAGCCAAAGTAAACGGGGCTGGGATTACAGAAACGACCTATAAAGACAATGTGAGGGCATACAAGATGTATCCGATATTGCCGCAGAAAGAAGTGAAGTCAGTAGTTTTATACACCAAAGCTTATAATAGGGAACCTAAGACAGGCGAATTAACTGAGAATACGATTAATAATCCTGCAAAATACGGACAAAAAGTATCGATAAAAGCGGCGTCTACTGCCGGCGTTGAAAAATCGGACATACAGTTTGGCTATCAGACTATGCGGATGTACGCAGAGTTCGCGACGGTTGATTATAAGGACAATATCCCTTTGAAAAGTTCTCTTAAGTCCTCGGGTAAGACGCCAAGTGCGATCCACAACGGTGTTTCCGATTACCAAGGTAATCAAACATGGGATAACGATTTTAGAACAACTAAGGTCGATGGCGAAAACATGATTTACTTGCACAAAGTGACAAAGGAAAGCTACTCATATAAAGGATACCGTTGGGATCATTACGATACTTTCTACGCGAACGGGAACTCAAGTGTCGCTAAAGTAGCTGTACAATGGGATACCAATTATTCGGGCAACAAAGGATTGAACGATTGGCTTGTTGATCTTGTAGCCACCCCAAAGGACCCCATTGGTTGGCACCCCCAATATAATACAATCCCGCCGCTTAAAAATGGTGTGCCTGCAGCAATAAGCAGTGGAGGCAGTTACCAAACCGTTAACTTTGATATCAATGCCGGTACAAAGCCAATGCAAATCAAGGTTTATCTGTTCGGTACACTTACAAGGATTATTAACACGGGCACATAACAGGAGGAAAAGAAAATGAGAAAATTAATAATAATGCTAATGTTAACATTAATGGTACTGCCAATGGCTCATGGTTTTGCACAGGAACGTGGCTTTTCAGATATCCCAAATAACAGTAAGGATTCTGGTCTTATTCAATGGGCAGCAACCAATAAAATCATGACCGGGTACAGTGATGGGACCTTCCGACCGGACAAGCCTGTGACGAACGCTGAATACACAACTGCACTGATGCGACTATACGGAGAACCTGTTGTACACTACACTAAGAAAAAACAGCATTGGTCGGATGATTATTATATCGTAGCAGCTGTACAAGGTGAAATCACTTGGGGGTTTAACGATTCTAAACTGAGGGATGCCGTAATGACGATCCATCATGTTCGGCAGGTGATAGACTTCCGTGGGGATGTATTCACACGTATCGAGCTGGTTAAGTATCTGAAGCGTTTTTCGGAAAAACAAAACAGTCAAATTATTCAGATCGTAGATGCCAAGTGGAAATAACAAAAGTAAGGTCCGCCAGAAATGGCGGACCTTACTTTTGTGTATCCTATAAGACTAAGCCAATAGCTGCTCCAAAGCCAACGTTATTCCTTCCTCCATCTGTGGCGTTACATGAGAATAGGTGTCTAGCGTCATGTTGACCGTGCTATGCCCGAGTCGCCTGGAAACAGCCTTCATGTTAATGCCTGCTTCGAGTAACAAGGTTGCGTGCGTATGTCGCAGATCATGGAATCGAATCTTCCTTAAGCCGCTTTCCCGTACAAGCTTCCTCCAGGTCTTGACGAAGTTGTGCGGACTGAGGTAATTCCCATCAAATGTATGAACGATAAAATCCTTGGGGTTGTTGAATACTCTTGCATCCACTTCGCTCTTCTTAGACCCAACATACAGCACATTTTTTAACACCAAAAGTTCTTGTATGACGGTGGCCGGCAATCTAATCTGTCTTATGCTACTACGGGTTTTAGTTTGGCCCAACTGGAAGCCCCGATCTTTACGAGTTAATGCGTTTTTGATCGTGACCGTCCCCTTGCTAAAGTCGATATTTTCCCACCGAAGTGCTAGTACCTCTCCAAGTCGGGCTCCAGTGTATGCGGCGATTAAAAAGGCTAAATACCATCGACTAGACTTGGCAAAATCCAAGAATTGCCGAAGTTCCTCCGCGTTCCAACAGTCGAAAGGTTCATTTTCAATTTTCGGGAGCATACAGTCCTCTGCGGGATTTTTGGCTATGATATTAAGTTTAACTGCCCGGCCGAGACCTTGTTTCAGCATCGTATGAAGGTGCTTTACAGTACGGGGTGAATTCGTCTGATTCATCTTCATGTACAACTGTTGAATATGTTGCGTCGTTAGTTTGCTTAAAAGGATGTTGCCCAAGTTCGGTGCGATGTGGTTATTAAAGTAGCCCAGGTAATTGGAGTACGTGCTCGTCCTCAGTTGGCTCTTCTTTTGAGCGATCCATGTTGAAAAGAAATTAAACACCGTCTCTTTAGAAGGCTCGATAAATAAACCGGCATTAATCTCATACATCTTTTTAACCATTGCTTCCTCTGCCTTCTCTTTATCTGCAAAGCCTCCGCCAGTAATTCGTTTCCTAGATCCGTCTAAATTCTTTCCCACAGGAATTACAAATTCCCATTTCTTGTTTGAGCGCGCGCGTACATGCCCCTTCATAGCAGACAGCCTCCTGTTGTCAATTCAATTTTGGTATTTATACCAAAATCAAAACATGTGCTGTCACAGGCTCTCAATATAATTCCTAGCTCAAAATTAGAAGTAGTAATCTCGGGGTACCGGGGGACTTATAGGGGATAACCTAGGGGACAGTTATAAAATAAGGTTAAAGTTAATAAATAAAGAAATAGATAATAGTGGGTATTAGATTGTCCCTCTGTCCCCCAATAGATCTGCACTCTCTTAAGGGAGAGTTGTTTTCGCGGTTCCGATGTTTGCTTTTCCATCGGGAATCGGGGGACAGAGGGCAATATTATCTCCGTTTCTTTCTACAAAGAAAGAGGAGACGCTCATATATGCGTCCCCTAACTTGTCCCCAGCTTATTAAGTTCTGATTTAATCATATTCGAAGCGCATTTCAGCATCATTCCAACCTTAGTTCAAATTTTGGAGTTTGATCATATATGCTAAACCACATTTTGTTGTTTATAAATCAATTAGCCTAACGTTTCCAATCTGTAGTTTCGGTTTAACTGCTGTGAACTTACAGGGTAGAGGTCCCATCCTATTAAAACCTTCATTCTTGGAGTGCCCAAGTGTCCGTATCCATACTCACTTTGCCCACAAGGCGGTTTAACCGAGTTTAAATCCGTTTAACCTGATTTAACTGGGTTAATATACAGTATCCCCTTGTGTCTCGTCAAAACTAGAAACACATTAATAAGAGTATCATATCGACGACGAAAATGCCTTTCCGACGAGCTTCTTATAGTTTCCCTTACATTTTACAACAGAGGCGATATTTCAACCACTCCAGCAAACACTCTAGGGCTAGAAAAATGCCTTCCGTGTCTCATTGGCCGTCCTCATACCGATGTCGTATCTGTACATGTATTAAAATCGGAGGTATAAATAACCATCGCTGTATTCAAATTCAATACGTTCCCCGTCATATGTGCGTGAGAACCAGGAATCGTCAGCTTTTAGTGCCTCTTTTACATCATTGTCAAAAGTAGGCATAGATAGCATCAACTTTTTACTAAGAATATCTTTGACTAATCCCATGACGGAAGAGTTGTTAATTCCGGAAGGTGCAATCTTGAACTCCATAACTGACTTTGCTGTTTTGTAGTTTTGTGTCAGAACAACTTGGTGGTCTACATAATATTGGTAGCCTTCGTCAAGGTCCCTATCTTCGTAAATAGTGAACTTACCAGGAAACTTTTTGGACACGAAATCAAAGAAGAAAATATTGTTAAGCTCGCGTGTTTTACTTTTATCCGCATTGGCTTTAACATCATAATCAAACAATGCTTTATCTCTAGCATCCGATAACTGCTTGATTTCAGCATCGGTTTTTGCAGCACTGATCTTGGTATTGTAGTTATCTACCAAGGCAACACGATCGTGATATAACTTGAAAGAATCCTTAGATGAGGAGATGATAAACTCTTGTGCCCAGAAGTTATTGTACAAGCCAATACCCATTTCAGTATAACTCTCTGTTTTAATAGTCGCAAAGTGGCTAGGGCTTTGATGCCACCCTTCTACTACTTTGTCCCCCGCGGTAAACCCACGGGCTAAATTTTCACCCATACTAGCAAACGAAATCCCTGCTTTGGAAAGCATCGCTTGAGGTGTTCCTAAGGTGACTGATTCATGTTCTACTGTGTTGTGTGTGTATATATCTTTTGCTTTTATTCTCGCTACTTTGGATAATTCTACATTAAGAGTCAACGGATTTTTGGTTCCTGCGGAAAGCCTAAGAGCATTAGTAGCGAAAAATGCATTTAATTCTTCCGTTGATTGGTCCCAGATACTACCTATAACTTTGTATTCTGGAAAGGATTGAGGAAGGTCTAGAATGCTCAAATAGTTAAGGCTAGCGATTTGATTAGCATTATCCCACTTGACCTCGGATCCAAGAGATTCGCCACTAGCACGAAGCGGAATAAGTGTTGAACCTTTAATCGTTTGAGCCGGTGTATCGAGTTTTTGAACGAATGTACGTGTATTATTGTATTGGTCTGATATTGTGCGTTGGATAAAAGGAGACCCAATGGTCAATTGCAAAACGACCGTCTTGTTGTCTTTCTTGTAGGTTGCAGTAACCCGTTGGTTAGCATTATCCCAATCTACTTTTGCACCCATTGCTTCAAATACTGCACGAAGAGGTACCATTGTACGTCCTTTGATGCTAATTGGTTGTGCATCGCTAAAATTAACAGGTTTTCCCTCGACAAAGACTGTAATATCGCTTGTTTTCCCATCAGCAAATACATGGATAGGGACGCTAAGGGTGACACATAGTATTAGGCATAATAAACCTAATTTTTTAAATTTCAAAAATTACAACTCCTTCAAATGAAGAGAATTGCACTAGGCAATTCCCTTTAATTAGGTCTATTTAGCACCCGCTTTGACAAGAACTTCAACTAGATTATCCTTTTTAAGTTCTTTTGCGATTGACAATATTTTATTCTTTTGAGCTTGCGTCAGCGAATCCAAATTCGCTTTGTATTTTATAGCTAACAACTCAAACGTGTCTGCTGAGGCAGGCTCAATCATATAAAATGATATAGCCGTTGTGTATGCCGATACGATCAATTTTTGCTTTAAATTCTTATCTGGAACTCCAGCAGGGATATTATAGAAAGTCATTCCCTTGTCGTCAGCATAAAAAATCTTAACTGACTCACTGTTCGGATCTGCACCATGACTAAGCATCCAATCTACCCATTGCGGATCTCTAAGGGTAATAAACACATCTACATCAGCAGCATCAGCCCTAAATCCGTAATCATATAGCATTTGTGCCAATTCAATAGAAGGGGTTGTATACCCAGTTATTTTTTTCCCCTCGGGTGTGAGATGTGTGGCCTGTATACCCAAGCCCGCCCTCCTCAAATACGAATACCATCCATCACTTCCCGTTCCCAGATTTAGATCTACTTTCTTGGTTGCTAGTAGTACTTTTACAATGTCAGTCAACTTATTAGAAACAGCATCCGAAAAGTAAGTATTTACATTTGCCCCCGCCGCTACTGCAACACTAGCCCAAGACGCGTCTTTCTGGTACATGATAAGCTTATTCAAAGCATCATTTGGATTGATGCCATCTTTAAGCAATGCAGAGAACTTAACTAGGTCATTATTCTTTAGAACAATGTCCAACTGCGGAAGAAGTTCGATAAGTTCAAGCGTATATTTCTTGTTATCCCATCTAACCCCTATCTCCAAATACTTTTGTAAAACATCAACCGGAACATAGAATGACCCATTAATTAACGTTACAGGTTGCGTTAGTTTTACATTTTCATCATTCCTTGTAGCGATCAAAGTACCAACTTGGGTTTCAAAAAAATTACGTTTATTGGTGGTAATTAGTAATGTTTTTTTGTTATCGCCCGGAAACACTTGACCACCTAACTGACGAAATACACTTGTAGGAACAAAAACTGTATTCTTTTGAATAATTGGCCCTGGCATCAAAACAACGCTTTTATTGTTAATGGTAAGCGAAATTTTTTTTTCAGGAGTCACAGGTTTCTTTGCCGGTTGTTTGTTAGTCGTTGCTGCTGCGGAAGTCACAGCGGAACTTGCGAGAATCAGAGCTACGACTAACATTAGCGTTATGATGCGTTTCATTAATTCAACACTCCATTGTATGGTTTTAGTTAATTTACATACTACGAATACGACAAATAAATTACAATACACATTATAAATGTTATAATTATATAAATACACACCGAAATGCCGTTAATACTTTATTCCACCTCTTGTAAGCTTGTTATGAGGTGGTTCACATGGAAGAGCTCGTAAAGCGATTAGGTAAACGTATTCGCCAACTTCGTAGGGAGAGGAAGCTAAGCCAAGAAGAATTGGGCGAGCGATCCAAGTTACATACAAACTACATTGGTCAGGTCGAGCGTGGGGAGAAAAATTTAACTGTCCAAACACTCGAAAAAATAGCACGCGGTTTAAATGTATCCCTTGAACAGCTTTTTCGTCATCTTGACCCAATGACGACAAGCGACGGAACAAGTGAACTACTTGAGTTGCTAAGCGAGCGTTCTAAGGATGACAAAGCCTTGGTTCTGTCGCTCGCTAAGTCAGTGTTTAAGTGGGGGCAAAGAAAGAACTATTAGAAGATTGACCAACAAGGAGTCTGTCGTATGTATTCCTCTGTCCTCGATACATCATTTTTCAAAGGTGTAATAGATTCTGCGGACGATGACTTTGTAATAGGAATGTTCGTGGAACGTCACTACCCTAAAGGTTCAGTTGTGTTTCAACAAGGCGATGAAGGACGTGAGATGTACGTCATTAAGTCCGGTACATTAAAGATTTACAGGCAGGACCAGGGACGAGAAATTGTGCTTGGGCATCAGTTTTCAGGCGAAGCGATTGGTGAACTGGAAATGTTTCACTATGACAATAAACGGCTTGCCTCTGTTGCTACTATGGAGAAGACGACCCTCTGGATGATTCGTAAAGCCGACCTCGATAAGCTGGCTCTGAAATATCCTGTACTTCTGCGCAAAGCGTTGTACATTGTGAGTGAACGGTTAAGTCAAGCGAACCGCAAAATTGAATATTTATCATTTCTGGATGTACGTGTGCGTGTAGCCAACATCCTTCTTGACTTAAACTCCAACTTCGGAATAGATGCAGAGCAAGGTCGACTAATTCAGTTTCGCGTCTCGCAGCAGCACTTGGCAAATACAATAGGTGCTGGACGTGAGTCAGTTGCCCGCGTCTTGTTGGAATTGCAGAAGGAAAATCTTATACATATTGCAAATAAAGATATGTACATTGTAGATTTGCCAAGACTTGAACGATTGGCAGGCCCTGAGTCGGAACCTCAGGAAGAACGGAAATGGCATTCATCCCACAAATACATGATATAATTTCCATTTATAAAAATCTATATCCTATTCGACAAAATTCTTGTATTTCTGAACACAAGAATTTTGTGCTACAAGTCACAACTAGGTTTCATTAGCTTGTATCCGTCTATGGCATGTGCCAGTTCAGATTTATTTAAGCGCAGTAGTAACAATTGTACATAAGTTTGCTGTTGTTTTTGCCCTATAACATTAATCAAGTCAGTGAAAAATGATAGGTCGAGTTCTGTCCCACGTCTATAAATACAACGGAACAGAGCTTCTGCAGCATTATCGCAACTTTCTAAAGTGAGCAGTACTTTATTCTCTTCTTCAACCAACAATTTGTAACGCTGTTGCATATCTTCCATGTTTGTTCCCTCCTAGCTGAAATTAAAAAATCCCATTCTAAAATGTCCCAAATATATTTGTCAAAGGGGCTTTTATTGTAGTAAGACGATACGGAATGCAATAACTGTATCAGGAATTGAATATACCAGTTCCATATAGCCTACAAATAACGTGACGAACCCAAGGCACGATGTAACTGCAATTGTCCGAATGAATAGTTTCATGAGATACTCACCCCTGCGCGCGTTATATTTCCCATTGAAGCAGAACGATAAAAATCGTCTCAAGGAAATTTCCCCGTTGATTGACGGAAATATACGTCCCCATGTTTTGATTGGGAGAGCAACTGCAGAGGGGGGCCATCTTATAGGCAAATATTTTGAGCTTGGGAGAATCGTTGTAACGCCCAGCATTATAGAGAATGTAACCGAAACGGAACAAATGGTTCTCTTAAATCAGCACGCGAACTGCAACTGGGGTGAAATCAGCGAACACGACAGTCTTGAAAATGAAAATGGCTTAAAGCACGGAAGCAGACTCATGTCCGTGTACACAACCGAAAACGGAGTAAAGCTGTATGTCATAACCGAGGCTGATAGGTCATATACGACAATGTTGCTACCGGAGGATTATTAGCGATGAAGGAGAACACCGGAATTGCCGTTCAGGATGAACAAGTACAAGCGGTTGTTCAAGGTCTTGTTGAACACTTGATTGAGTCAAATGACGGGGCTAGTGAGGTTGCAGTTTCGGGTTTGGCAGGGGAGCTACGAGTACAGATTGAAAATACCGACGAAATAATCCGCATAATTGTGTATCATAATGTCAACATGATGCTGTATGCACTTGCTAGTTACAACAAATCGATTCGTGAACCTGGCCTTCACCATCGGGCTGAGTTAATTAACAAGTACCTCACTAACCTCATTCTGCTCGAACGTATGGGGTCAATCTAAGGAGAATTCCCTTGGCCACTGAAATTTACGGATGTTAAAATTGAAGTATGGAATCAAGAGGAAACACATACTTTCAGGTTGAGTTGATGAATACGAAAGAGGTGGTATATCGAGGCAACCGTTGCATTGCTTACATCGGCTTCGCCTACAGTCGCGAGGTTCCAATGCCCGCAGCTTTCACAGCCTTGGAGCACGCTCAACTTGGTTGCTTTGCAGGAGCATTTGTTGAAGACCATCGGCTTTTACCGAACCTTCTGGGACACTTCTTTAAATGATACAACACTCCTCATACACTTAAAATATAGAAGCCCACGGACCTGACACAGCCGTGGGCTTCGTTTTTATTTGGTCTTTCAATTCGTAATAGGGGGTACAGATGCGCATACCAACTCATGAGTTAAAGGAATTGATTTGCAATGCCATTCAAGTGGAAGAGAAGATTGTAGACGGGCTTTTGAACTTCATCTAACGATTCAATTGACGAGCGATATCTTGCAACGCAGTTAGAAAAGCTTTCACCTCACCTGTTTCCAATGCTCCCTGCACGACCTTGTCTGCCATTACCCAAGGTAAATGCGGAATACGGGCCACAATTGAAGTGCCTATGCCTATCTCTATCGCTTGGTTTGACTGTAAGCCGCTACTGTTTTTGCCGTATTCATTCAAGATCAGTTGCACGGACTTATTGTTGTAAAGTAGTTTCTGTTTCAGTTCTTCTGGAAACCAACGTTCAAACGCACGAAGCGAATGGCTTTCCGCAGTCGTTACAACATATACATGGTCTGCATTCATTAGTGAAATAACCGATGTATTTGATACCAAATGGCTACTTATTTCTATGAACACATAATCATATCGTTGCTTGAGTTCCTCCAGTAGTTTAAATGTAACATCGCCTGTGAACCTGTTTGTTTCGTAAGGTGACGAAATGTGAGGCAAGATATGTAGATTTGCTAGTTTTTTATAAATGAATACCTCACAATTAAGCAGTGAGCGTTCGGTATCCTCTATGAAATCCTCAAGTTTTTTCTCTTTAATTTCATGTTTTTCAAAACCAAAAGCATGAAGCAAATCTGAATTATATAAATTTAGGTCTACAACTGCTACTTTCTTATCTCCATTTTTATCAGCAATAAAAGAAGAGAGATTCTTTATGAATGTTGTTTTTCCTTGTCTCGGTAGCGGGGAGTAAGTCACTATGAGTTTTGACTTCTGACTACTCCGGTTCATTTTGAGATACATTCTGGTCTTTAATGCCGCCAACCGATCTGATTTTAACAGGTTTATTATTTCGTTTGTTATGTCCTTCTCCATCATCCCATAAATATCGCAAATGAACAGATGGGGCATTCTTAATGTCACTTGATTTGGTCGATCTGTAAGCAAGATAATGGGCTTATCTCCTTGCGTGTACATAAAATCGAGTACTTTTCCTGGAAGGTTTGTAGATAGAATGATTATATCTGTATCATTTGCTCCCTTCATGGCTTGATCCAGATCAGACCATACCGTTACATAATCATCTATTATCTTTGTTAGCATGTCATTCAAATTTATATCTCCTGTGGCAATTCCAATTTTCATGTTACTCACCTCGTTATATAGTCTTTAATATTATATTGTTCTGCGTTAAAGGAAGAGGGCATAACCCCATTGATGAAGCGAGCCCTCATTAATTAATTTATTCCAAGCTTGATGTCCTGATTTAGCATTTCAGGTTCAACTTTAATATTGATAGTCTTTGTTCCAGTTGTGATAGCAATATTCTTATGCAGCAGTTTATTGGTAAGTCTCTTTTTAATGACAACCAGCAATGTATGATTTGCTAGTACATCTGGAATATCAATTACAGTTTCATTTGTGGGTTTAATCTTCATTTTCTTCAATAATATTAGCTTTTCTTGACCTGGCATATTATGCATCTCGTAGACAAAAACATTCTTACGGCGGAGCCAGAAAATAACGAGAACAACAAAGGTGAAAAGAACGGCACCCAGTATTATTGGGTTAATGCTTTGATTAGTCTCATCATTAGTAGACGTTGGTTTGTCATCTATTGGCGTTAATGGGTCAACGGTAGGGGCAGGATCAGCATTTGGAGTTACAATTACATTAACGATTAATTCGGGATTATCCTGGGTTAGTTCTAGAGAAACCGCCGATTTCCCGTGGCTCTCAACACCATTGTCTACAACAATTTTAATCTTCCCGATTTTCTCCAGACTGTTTGCATCTAAGAGAATTAAAGAATGTTCTCCGAGCTCCACTTTATAAAAGGCATACTCACCATTTTCGTTTGTTATCGTATTTTGCACGATAGATTGCAATTTAACCTGCACTCCTACTAGTGGATTTCCGTTTGAATCCCTTACTACACCATGTATTCTCCCATATATCGTTACTATATCTTCAACTGAGGATTCTTTATCTACTTTTATGGAGATTGGCTTTCTGGGTATGACCGAGATAATGGGCTTTATTGGATTTACAGGAGGGATAGGTTTGTTCGTATTCTGATTAACACTAGATTGCGTCTCGTTCTGCTTTTCAACTAATAAATGAGCAACAGCGGTCTGACCTTCCCAATGGATACTAATCTTTGTTGAACCCACCTTATCACCTGTTACTACACCATTCAAAATGTGGGCGATTCGATCTAAAACCACCCATGAACCTTTTGCAGTAATATCTTGGGTACTGTTGTCACTATAGATGGCAATCGCCTTGAACTTAGTTGTAGCTCCAACTTGTACTTTAGCAAGCTTTGGCGTAAGCAGAATTTGTTTCAAAACTATAGGTGTAGGCTCCGGAGTGGGTAGTGGTGGTTCTGGAGATTCCTCTGGTGTCGGTGCTGGAGTAGCTGTAGGACCTGGTGTTGGTCCTGGTGCCGTATCTAGTGTTGGCACTGTAGGTGGGTCTAATGTGGGCGTTGATTCAGGTGTTGGCTCCGGTGTTGGCACAGAGGGTAACGCTTTTACGACTAATATAACTGTACTATTCAGGTTGTTCCAAGTGGCCGTCACATTCGTTGAACCAGATGTAATTCCGGTGGTCAATCCAGATGAGTTAATGCTTGCTTTCATCGAATCGGAGAGTGACCAAACTGCGGTGTTTGTTATGTCCTGCGTTGATTCATCAGAAAAGTTTGCTGTGGCTTTATACTGTTTTGTTTCTCCAACTTGAACTGTAGCCGTAGCCGGTGAAATAATGATGCTCTGAAGGGTTACAACTGCCGGATCGACTTGAACATTAAGTGTAATCTTTGTAAAGGGTGCATCAATGCCATAGTTAAACGCTGTTATTTGGGTCGTCCCTTCACTCACCCCTGTTATTACACCGCTTGAATTGATAGTTGCAATGTTATTGTTTGCAGAAGAGAATGTAGTTCCTTTAGGATCACTAAAAGTAAACGGAAATGTAGACCCATCACTCGTAAGGTAATTAATATACCCTGGCTTGATTGTCGCACCTGTTGAAACTTTTATTGTATTTGTTACTGACGACAATGGGAACATTTTCTGTTGCGGCTCGATACTAGATCCAGCGGGTAAAGCATTGGCGATCGATTGGTTTTCCCCACTGAACAAATCAATGAAGTTGTAACTAATATCTGCATACGTTAGGCTAGTAAGTCCATTAAGAGACGTTATATCTGTAATAATATTTCCCTTAAGATCCAAGATGTAGAGGTTGCTAAAACCACTAATTGGCGAGGGGTCTGTGATTTCATTATTGCTTGCAACAAAGTTTTTAAGATTAGATAATCCGCTAACCGGTGTAATATCATTTATTTGATTGTAACTAAATTGAAGGTCTTGGAGATTAGTTAGCCCGCTTAATGGTACGATATTTGATACTTGGTTATTGCTGAATACGAGATGTGTCAAGTTAGTAAGTCCAGACAGCGGAGATATACTCGAAATTCTGTTGTTCTGAAGTGCAAGACTTTGTAGCTGCATTAGCTCTGAAAGTGAAGATATATCTGAAATTTGATTATTTCCAACATACAAATTTCTCATCGCAGTAAAGGCTAAAAAATTGCTTATATCACTGATTTGATTCCGGGAGATATCTAGGTAAAACAATTGATTCATGCCGCTTAACGGACTAACACTACTAACATTATTTCCACTAATGTTAAGCGACCACATACCGGTCAATCCAGAAAGGGGTTCAAGTTCAGAGACAGCATTGTTTGACAGGTTAAGGAACCGCATGTTCGTTAGCCCTCTTAAAGGACTTAAATCGGAAACATTATTGCTGCCTGGACCTGCATCAGATAATAAATCAAGATTCTCCAGTGTCATAAGTCCGGCAATTGGAGAAAGATCTGTGATGTTATTACCTGCTAGATTTAGCACCCTGAAATCCAATCCCTTGAACATTTCCATTCCTTCAAGGCTGGATATATTCTTGTTCCAAAGTTCATATGGAAGCCCCTTATCTATACCTGACAACGAGTTGAGTTTGATCTCAAGATCCGACTTATAAATTGGTGAACCTACAGGTATCTCCAACCAATCATGAATGGCTTGATCTAGATTAGCGTCGGGAAATATTGCTTCTGGATTGGCTGCAGCTGCCTTACCCATGAATAGCGGTAACATTTGAAATACCAATAAAGCCGCTAATATTAATGAAATGTGATTAAACTTCTTCATATGTTTGTTCTCTCCTTTAGTAAACTTTTATTGTCGATTTCATGTAATCCTTAAAATAGGTGCTTTAACTTTTCAATAATCGGAAAGGCCCAAGTCCAGGCAACGCTAAAGGATTCGGCCGTTTTAATCAACAACTCACCTGCGGGGGCTTCAGGATTATTTTTGGTGTTCATCAGGTATGAAGTGCCGAATGAGATCCCAAAAATCGCCGCAATCCAGATGATGTATTTCAGTAGATCCGAAACCTTATGTATGGCTGTGATCACAAGCCACTTGGTAAGTGAAAAGGTATTTGGCTTGGTTTGCTGTACAGCTCTATCAGCTTGCGGGGCTTCAACTGTTTCTTTACTAACTTTCCCGCTGTTGGCGATTGCTTCAATTAAGTGTTTGACTTCAACCGCTTGAGTTTCCATTTGAATAATGTATCGATTAAGGCTTTCCAAACTTATATGTTGATGCATATAACCTCCTCCGGATTCTAAGAGATGATTTATCTTACCTCCATTAAAAAATTGTCTATTCATTTGTTACAATAATTACAATAAACTTCCATAAATCGCTTCCTTACGGAGAAATGCCTTAAAGGTCTACACAATGGTTCTGTTGCTACAAAAATGGGGTCAGTAATAATAGATTCCTTAGGCGTAATAAGGGGCAGGGAATGGCGGGGTACGTGGTTAGTGGGAAAGTCAGCGTACAAGTCAAGAAACGTCCTTCTTGAATAAAATAAGGTAGGAAAACCATGAAAGTGGTTTCCCTACCTTATTTGCCTAGTCTTGTTGCTTGGAATAAAGTCTCCCTTTGCTGGTTAAGAGAAAATTTTAGTAGGGAGGACTTAAAAGAAGGGGCTGCTCAGAAGTACCCCCATTGTAGTCATTGCGATCGACGGGAAAAATCCTCGTCGCAGCAAAGAAAACGTTAAAGGCTAACGCGCGCTGCATGTCGTAAATTTTTGGGAATTAGTAGTTAATGAAAGAGTAACGAAATTACGGTTGTTCATGAGCTCCCTGGTGCATAGAGACAATTGATGCGATGGGATCAAAAATGAGATTGCAACTACAATTGTTGATGGCGGGGGGGGGGGAGAGAGAATGTGTTGCAAGTCAAGAACGACAATCAAAAAAACGTTAAAGCATATATATCACTCTATTTGAATCAATTAATCGTATGCAAACTGAAAGTTTTTTAAAAGCAACAGGTAAATCTTTTGAATCGAAGGAAAAGGCTCATGGTCGTATTGAAACCCGTACCTGCTATGTGACCGAAATGATCGATTCGCTAACGGGGAGAAATGACAATTATCTTCGAACGGCTCATTGGGAACCACAAAAAAGTGAAACATAGCAATTTCATATACAGTCAGGAAGCGCGACGGCAGAACAACTACTGAAGGCCAGAAGAAGCCATTGGATGATTGAAAATAAACTACACTGGACATCAAATACAACTTTCTTTGAGGATAAAGCCGGGTTGGGGAAAGTCAGGGGGCATAAAACCGTAGCGAATTACGCCATCTTGCAATTAATTTGGTCAAAAAAAACAGACTAAAGGCAAGTGTTCGTATGAAACCCAAATGCTGTGCATTAAATCACAAATATCTTTTGAATGTTCTTCAAGTTTGACTGATTTTAGATTCTTAAGTGATAGCCTTGCCTTGCAACTCCTTTAATATACAAAATACCGCAAAAAGATTATACTATTAATGGTTAAATTTTACTTTGGAGGCCTTGTCGTGGCTATAAATATCAATGATTTTTTTGATTTAAATTTAGATAAAAAGGAAAATATTATTACAGAGTTAAAAAAAAAATATTCATTTCTTACACCAAAACAACAGACAAATTTATATCAGTTAATTGACTTGGCGGTAGAATTCAAACAGATTCCAGATCAAATACAATCAAAGGATATTAGTGCTTTACCTCTAGAAAAACAAATACTGCCTTTATTACAAAAATGGTTAAATAACAACGTTAATTCTATTACGACTCGTAATAATGCTCGTTTAGCCAAGCCATTTTCAGATAAAGACACTGTTGAAGACCCTGCATTAGCACATATGTTATCTACATATTTTAAGGTAGATAATTACGATTTAACTGGGGATTGTGGAGTTGAGCAACATCTACAATCTCATCAAATTTTAATGGCAATTGAAAACATTCAAGGCCACTTGTTAGAAGAGTACATCGCAAGTGTTATTTGTGGTGACCCGTTTAATTTTCTTTGGTGTGACGGGCAAACTATTAAAGCGGCAGACTTTTGCAAACGCATCGATATTCATGGTGAGCCATCACTATTAAGACTTATCCAAATTAAAAATAAATATAATACAGAGAATAGTTCTAGTAGTAAAATCCGGGAAGATACTCCAATTGTAATTTGGTATAGACTCGGAAAGAAAAAAATCGATAAAAAAAATGTGCCTGACTACAAATGGGATGATTTAAACAACGCTGTTGAGGGGATAACAGGACATAATCCTGACCTTTCCGAAGAAAAATATTTGAATTTTCTTGAAAATATAATCACTCACAATCCAAAAATTTTTTACAATGAGGCATAATAAGCCTTTACTAAGTTTAAAGCTCTTATTGGAACCAGCGTACTGCTGGGTTCGACCCCAAATTAGTAGGTCTATCGGTAATCTCTCGTGGGGTGTTACGCGTGAGACCTGTTTCATTTTGTGGTAAAGCCCAATATTTTCAGTTTTAATTAATAAAAATAGCCGATTCTATTTTTAATAGAATCGGCTATTTTAAATTCGCTTAGACTAACTCAAGTACTAATTCGAGCTGGTTATCTTCTATTGTGAGAGACTTTTGTTTTTCAATTTCTTTCTCAAAAAGCGGTAAAAATTCAAAATCAGAACAATTTTTATATCTTGAGTATGGGATTTTATTCTTCATTTCTCTATCCTGATCATAGTTTCCTAAGTGAAAATCCATTATAGTTTTTCCAGCAACGTGCCCTAAGCCAACTGGAACAGCATTTCCAATCTGTTTATATATGTTCAACATCTTCCCTTGGAATCTCCAATGGTCTGGAAATTGCTGAATTCTCGCGTACTCTTGGGTTGACAGGGGTCTGAGATTTTCTGGGTGTGTTAACATGGTTGCAGGCATAGAAGGACTAGTCACCAAAGTTGGTGATGGCTCATTAAAGCTTAAGCGGCGATAAAATCCTGTTTTCCCCCCGCCAAGATGATATGAGTTGCCCATTGCTTCTTCAACAATATCCTTCGGCAGATGCTTCCAATATTGACCACCACTTAGAAATCCAAGGTAATGTTTCATTTTTTCAGAGAGTTCACTAAAACTCATATCTTCTTCGTTTAAACCTTCTATTGCTTCGCCGAAAGTAACCCATTTATGCCCAGTTTCTTCCCCTGTTGCTGAGTGTGTCGGACTTGGCAAAGGTATTCTTTTCCCTTTGTGTCCAAACATAATTACACGCTCTCGCTTTTGGGGCACTCCATAGTTAGCACTATTAAACAAACTAAAACTAACTGAATAACCGTATTTCTCAAATTCCTTAGTTAAAAAATATACTACACTGCCTTTAAGATTAACAATGTTCTCATATTCTTTGTATTCTTCTGGGACAAAACTCATCTCAGTTGAAAGAATACCTCGAACATTTTCTAATATAAAAAATTGGGGTTCGATTTCTTTGATTACTCTTAAATAATTGCTAATAACATTCCCTCTGAAATCCTCCAAACCCCTGCGAGCGCCTGCAGTGCTAAATGCTTGGCAAGGCGGGCCACCTACAACTAAGAAGACTTCCTCCTTTTTTAAACTCGCTGTTTTCAATATTTCATCAGTAGTAACATCATTAATATCCTTATTTATCACCGGAATATTGCTGTTTTCAACAATCGTTTTAGCTGCTAGCTTGTCCATTTCGACACAAACTCTTATATCAAACCCCGCTTTTTCAATCCCCAAATCAAGTCCCATAGCCCCTGAAAATAAAGATATTGCATTATAACTCATTATCTTCACTCCTAACAAAGTTTCTATATCATAACATATTTCAATTCCAATTAAATTGAGGCAATTATACCAATGATGATATCAATCCAACATCGACTGCAGTTTTGATATTATTACATTCATTTTTCTCAGCGGTTAAACAAGTTGTATTAGCTCATGATTTACTAAAATATCATTTTCAAAAGTACAAAAGTGTTCATAAATACTAAAATTACTAAACATTATCGGCAAGAATTCCTTCAAATGGGGTAGAACGCCTTTGTTTTTTGGATGGAACACCCACTCTAATTTTTTCCAAGAGAGTATTCCCTCTTGTACTTCAACAGGAGTGTTATATATAAATTCATTATTAACTTCTGCAATATAGCAATACATTCCTGTTTTTTGACCATTACTAATCCATGTTACTTGGCCTGAGTACCTAGGTTCAAATATTGATATTCCGGTTTCTTCTTTGGTTTCTCTAATAACAGATTCAATTGGAGTTTCTTTATCCTCAATTTTGCCCCCGACGCCATTCCATCGTCCCATGCCTGGCTCGCTTGTTCTATTTAATAGTAGAAGCTCGTTCCCACGTTTGATGAAGCAAATTGTCCATTTAAGCATATTACTCAGTCCTTATTTTTTTGTTAAGTCTATATTCCACACGTCGATATAATTCCCTTTATTTCGAACAAATATTAATAATCCAAAATAGCCGAGTATAAATATTGGTGAATCATAGAACTCCTCTCTAAATTAATATCCCCATTTTCAGGGGTGCTGCAGCCTCTTCTTTCATATATTCAAAGACAATATGAGCCGGGTTTCTTTTGTATCTTAGTTAAACATTTTAAAAGTATTCCCTTATAAACAGCAAAAAATCTCATATTAATATGCCGAAAACTGCACTGTCAACTTCTCCTAAATTGATTTCAAAAGTAAGAGCGTCATTGCATCATTACCTCCTATTCGTGTTGTTTTACCATTAAAACAGAACCCCGTATTTATCTGTAAGAAAATCTCTCCTCTTGAAATTACGCGAATGTACGCTGTCATGATTTGCTTAAAAAGCACAAGCAGAAGTTATAGCAAAGGTGCTAATCTAAAACAGATGATGCTCATGATAAAATGAACCTCCAATCCCGTATATGATTGGAGGTTCATGTTAGATATTAAAAATATTTAGTTTTTATAATTAGGAATTAGCCAATTTCTCTACATTTTGTATAGTGTTATATAAATTATCAAGCAAGTCATTATACTTTATGGTTGTTTTACTCCAATATTCTTCTCCTAACAACCTCGGAGTTTTTCCGCTGTAAGTCCAGCTTGAATTATTTTTAATGCATGCTACAAACCAGCTGTGATTAAAAATTCCTAGTTCATCATTGACACGATCCGCTTGACTTCCTGTTAATGTATTTTTTTGTGTTTTTAATTGAGTGTAGTATAGATTATTATTATGAAAAGTTATAACGTCTACACCTTGTATCTTTATTCCAAACTCTAGCTCAGTTGAAACTACGTTATTAGATAAGTTAGCAACATCTTCCCAAAATAAGCCTAATTTTGTACTAACGGATCTTGTAATTGCGTTAGCAGAACTAAGCGTCTGTGCTCTAGACATTTCATATATATTGCTATCATTGAGCATACTTTTTTTCTTTAGTTCAATTACAAAAGGAGTTATTTGATCGTTAAATCTATCAAATAATTTATTAATCATATTTGATCGATCTGGTTTATCATCAATAATTTTGGGCAGAATTTCATCAAAAACAATCGACCACATTTTAGCTCGTTTAGGGGCTGAAACTTGACTTGGTGTAACACCATGAGATTCAAAAAACTTTTTATGTAGAAATTCTTTTCTCTTAGAGATATCCAGCATTCCCACTCCTCAATCACTAATATTAATAAAATAATACTAATAGAATTTTCAGGAAAAATAAAGGGGTTTTGGAAATTGCACGGTTCTTCAACATTTAACTATGGCGACCCCGTGAGGACCCGGAGTTAGTAATAACAGAATTTGCGAGTATTCTGGTGAATGAATTGAAGATTCAAAGGAATATGTTGGAATGTGTCGAATGTAAGATGTTCAAGATAAAAATGTAGGGATTGATCGCTTATGGAATCCAATAAACGGGACTGGCACATCGTAATAGCGTTGGTTGTTTGAATTTTTTAGCCTGGTTTTTTTTAGCTCAATTAATACTACTTTTATGATGGGGGAAGCAAAGGACGAATTATGGGGTTATTTGGACTGTAATTGCTGTCTTTAAAATCTATTCGGTAATTTACTTCGGTTACAGTGAGGATTATAAGCAAGCCGTGGCACCAGTTGTGGTTCAAACTCAAACCAAGAGCGTCGAGCGGGTAAAGGTACAGGCGAAAGATCTGAAACCGAACGAAGACCTGAACGAGCTTTGGACAAAGTATACATACGTTGAGAAGCTAAAAGCATCAAATGTGCTCGATGGGTAAGCGGAGTTTGTTAATCGTAATGAAGGTACAAATTTGATTCCAGGAGAAGGCCCGACAAAAATTAAAAATGCAATGCAACTAAATCTAAGCATTGATGTCGATAGCCTAGATCCTGAGCTGCTAAAAATGCTAGCTTTTCGAATTTCTATGCGTATCAAAGATCAAAAGCGAGATTTCGAGTTAACAAACATATATTTATCGTTTGTGGACAAGAATGGGAATGAGAATCGTGATTGGCAAAACTTTGGTTTGGGGATAAACGTTATTACAGGCTATTTTAAGCAACCCACCAAGACATCACCGGATAATTTTTATCAATGGGTTGAGGATCAGTTCATGCTTTCTGAAGACGACAACTGGCTGATGGAGAATGAAGCGTGGACGACACTGAGTGAGAAATCGAGACCATAGAAGGCTTTGCTTATATCAAAGCAAATAAAGCTAAAAAAAACGTTAATAAGCACGCTGTTCTATTCTTGGAGGCAGGCATTACTAGACACGTATTCTCACGTCACTCCTCAGATGGAGGAAATCATCAGGGTGGCGTTGGAGCGGATGTTAGCGTAATCTTATAGAATACACAAGTGCGATACACTTGAAAGAATACTTAAGGGTTTTTCTTTGGTCAAGTTAATAAGAGGGTCTAAGATTCATAAATCAAAGCATTAATCCTACGACCAATGCTTTGTAAGGAGACTAATAACCATGACAACAAACAAAACAGCTTTTATCGCTCAACTATCCAAATCCGTACAGGATGCTATCAAGACTGATCTCAGACTGGCTTTGATTGATACTGATTTGACGGCAGAGGAGCAAGAAACGGCATTACAAGATGCTATGGATAGCCGTTTATGTGACCTATCGGATACCATCGATATCAGTAATTATATCTAAGAGCATCTATAAATAAATCCTACGAAAATTTTACATCTAGCAAGTTGCTGTATTGCACTTAAAACTGAAGAGAAACCCTTAAATAAGGATTCGAATGACACCGTAGATTCTCCTCACAATATATAAAATTTCATCTCGGAATTCTCTTTTAACTTCGGTCCGGACCAATGTAGCTTGTCAACTGATGCGTGTATATGTCTCAGGTTGTTTATTGGGAATATTTCCGATAACATAACGCAAGTGCAGGCGCAGCAACAGACACAGGCTCAACAGCAATCACAAAATCAATTGGCAACTCAGATTCAAAACCAAGAGCAAATACAACTGCAACAGCAAATGCAAATATTAACGCAAATCCAAGCTAAAATTCAGGCACAACATGAGGAGCAAATGCAACTGCAAAGCAAAATGCAGTCGTAGCAGGAAAAAACGGTCATCAATGTCAAATCGTTTAATTAGCCCGAACCACCACCACCATGGCCGCCTGGTGAGCCCGTTTAAACTGTAAGCGAACTAGGTTTTACGCATAAGGATTTGTGTCTAATTCAATAAGAGAGTACTCGCTGCAATTAGCCCGGAGCTTAGGTTCTCGGGCTTTTTGTTATAACAACCGATAATTTTGATTTTCCGTTCCCAATCCGTTCCCATCACTATTTTCTTTTAGAAAAAAGGATGTCTTCATGTGTTTCCAATATTTTCAGGCCTCTTAGGATAGAGTTATAAATCTGGAAAGACTATAGACATGATGAATTTTTCAAAAATGTAGTAATATAAGTTAAATAAGGAAGCATAATATTATTATATAAGATTAGGTAAAAAATGATTTTTTACCTATATGAGAGGTAAGCGCATCAATTTACAATAATAATAGAATGTTTTATTTTAGTGGAATAAGGGTAAACGACAAGAACTGTTGTGGAGTAAAAGGGAATTTAACTGATGTTTCGAAATTATGCCATGCCCTTCAATTTGGGATTTTTGATACTCTGAGAACCTTACAAAAACTATTGAGGTGATTTTGATGAAAGTAATACGGTTCTTCTTGGTTATTCTGGCATTCTTAGTTTTCATTGTAGGCTGTTCTAAAGATGTACCATTTCGCGAACTCATAAAGAATAGTGATGAAGTATTGATACGACATGATAATTTCGAGAAGAAAATAACCGATAAAGACAAAGTCTTAAGTTTGGTAAATGTTCTGGATAAGAGTAATCCTATTGAGCCACCAGATAGAGCAAAAGGTATAAACCTTGAAGTGGCAAAAGAAACGATAATGATACATTTTGACAGGGCCGATTTTTTCTACATTGGTGATGGATACCTTCTATATGTAGGCCAATATTACTCAGTTTCAAAAGATATTGAAAAATACATCAATTAATAAAACAAAAGATGGGCAGTAACTTTATTATTATTGTTTATTTTGCATGTTACTACATACGTCTCCTTAAAATCAAAAGAGGCTTTTTTATGCGACGGGCAGCCGCAACTTTAGTGAGCCAATTCGCTATAAGTAATTCATAAAAAGCAGCGGACACGTTACTTCGTGTAAACACGAACCGAGAGCTTAGAAGGATTTTTTCCAGAGGGTGAACGTCCCTCACCAAGCACTCTGGTGTGACTTAGTAAGCTTAATCTAGAGCATGTATCTCGTGGTATTGGCCTGAAGGAGATGCGGACAATCGAGAGACCCGTAGGCCGATGAGCAGACCCAAATGCGCAAGCGTGAAGCACGAAACGGCAGGAAAAAATCGTCGACTGTGCGAAATTAACAGGAAGCCTAAGGGCAAAAAATCGTTTTCCATTGACCCAGACTAACAATGATGGCTTATCAAGTGAAAATGCTGGGTATGTTCAAAAGGAAGATGTGATGATCCCGTGAGGTTCTCTATTTCCCTGCAAAGGATGATATCATATAAGGCTTCACCGAAGTTGTGATCATACTAGAGAATTCAGGCGTTCTCATAGTACGGAAGTAGGAAGATGACTAAACGTCTGCCGAACGGGAAAGGAATGACCCTGTGGACAAACACTTGACTGTGGTGCCAAACAACCGTCACGTTACTACGGTAAGAACGAACGTAATGGGTAAGGCAGAACTCGATATTCGAATGTCCAAGGTGAAACAGAAAATACCCGACTATTTTCAAACGGCTCTTGGCGGAAAGCGGATTGCCCGTTTCGCGGGTTTATTTCCACTCTACTAAAACAGTCCCTTCCTATACACCACTCGCTTGTCTCTGCTCTTCACGGTCAGTTTCAGTTTAGGGCTACGTAACTAGTAACGTTTTGTATTCACTAAAGATGATGTAAGCGTGGCCTATATTTAAATACAATCATATCTAAGCTCTCTTTCCTTGGTCAGTTCAATGGGTTTAGATATTATCTTTAGAAGAAAGAGCATAGTTCATCACCCATACAAAAGAGCCTCCATTACACATAAATCGTGGTTTTAGAGGCTCTTTTGTTTCTTGGCAAAACTATTTTTTTATATCCAAATAAAGATATTCTATATAAGCATTATTTTAAAGCAACATCAGTACTCGTAATGACAATTTTTTGTTCTATGGCCTGATTATAGATAATTTCTTTGAATTCTAAGATATTCTGACCATAAATATTAGGATTATCATTATCGGGTATCTGTTTTAATTCAACTAATTTATCAATCGCATTGGAAATAGTCTTAAGTTTCTGGTATTGCGCAGGAACATAATCATTCCAATATTGGTCTTCAGTCAATTCCAAACTTTCAATAATCTTACGCTGAAATTCTTGCGCGTCATTCGGTTGAGTCTTCAAAAAATCTCTATTTTCTGCAGCTTGTTTTTTTCCATCTTCTAATGATGCTGAAACATTGAGTTCATCAGCCTTTTGAATTAATAACTGATCGGTTATTAGTTTCTTTAATAAATCTTTATCAGCTATTGAAGTACTTATACCTGAAATAGAATTTTGATTCTGTATCTGTGCCCTATAATCTTCAAGATTCTTTTTTGTGATTGAATATGAGCCGACTTGAACAATTGTAATATCTTCTATTTTTTTGTTTCGAGCAAGTGTTTCTCTGAGCTCTTTAAATGTTTGAAAAGTTGTATCACTCGCTGAAGCAGACATCATGATAGCGCCCACAGCAACTATTACCACAGCTAATGTTCCAATTAATAGTCTCTTTTTCAAAATAATCTCCCCTTTACCAATTAAATGTTACCGTACTTGTACTATTAAGTTGAGTTCCAGAACTACCTACATTAAAATATGAAGTCCCGGTATTACTAGTGAAAGCAGTTGCATATCTCTCAACCGCACTGGAATATTTCCCATACCAATTGTAACTCGAATTATAGAGATAATTACCGACTGTAGGAAGTGTTCTTGCTGCACCCCGAAGTGTTAAAGTTCCAATATTCATTTGGGCCGTAGGATAACTATTCCAGTAACCTTTATGGGCCCAAACAATAAGATCTTTCTTTGTTACTTGATAGACTACTGATGAGATAGGATCATAAACTGATTCATAATTAAGATTAACATCAGTGTTTAAGGCAACCGGAGTATAAATTGACCCTGAAGTATCAACTACCCAGGCATTAATCCAGGTTGTTTCAGTCCATTTTTCAAAAATAGGGGCTGCTTTAGCATTGGGTGTGTAAAAAATTACAGAAAAGAGTAAAACAAATAGCGTAAAACTACTCACGATTTGCATTTTAAACGGACTACTCCTTACATTAACCATAATTAAACACCGCCTTAATCAATTTTTATTGAAAGGCAAATCTTCATACCTTCCAATATCTCAATTGTAAATTTTATGATTGAATTTGTAAATAGTGTAAAAAAAACTAATATTAATTTCTTTATGGATTATTTGAGAAAGGGCAAGATCCACAATTCTTTACTAGCTGGCGATTAACTAATATGCCAAATCAATGCAATATTAATAGATTGAGTATTCCAATAGTCTTTGCTAATAAACAAGGTTCATACATGGTTGACTCTTTTTTAAATTGATATGTCCAATATATTTTATGATAATTAATCTTAATTAATAATATAACAGAAGAACTGAAGCCGATTTATTAAGCTATGACGAAGGAATTTTTGTTCGTGAATTGGGTTACTTCGAGGAAGTTAGAGGGCCAAGTATTCATTTATTATTCGTTCGTGCCGCGGCAAATGGGACACCTATATGAGATCATCCTTGTAGGAGATTTAGAGTGGATAATGCTCTTCATCTTTCGTACAATCCAATGACCTCTCTGTTGTCATGTTGTTGTCCTAATGACAACAGGAAGGCAACTTCGCCCACGAGGAATTCTCAAAACGACACCTAAAAAATAAAAAAGAACCGCACAATAGCACGGTTCTTCAACATTTTAAGTATGGCGGCCCCGAGAGGACTTGAACCTCCGACCTGCGGTTTAGGAAACCGTCGCTCTATCCGCTGAGCTACGGAGCCACAGCAATAGTCAGTATACCACAAAACCTCCGTAGTGCCAAAAAGAAGTTGTGCTAGAGGGGAGATTTATTCAGTAATTTAGCCTCATATGTCCCCAGCTAACTGGTCTTTTTCTCGATTTTTGATATTATCCATTGGTTGGAGATCTTGCGCAGGGTAAATGTTAATTCAGAGCTGTCCATGCTCTCATCTTTAACGAGAAAGATTTTGTTCGGCTCAGGAACAGATAGCTCGTGGATTCGTATATCTAATCCACCATAATCCATGCTGCTTAAATTAATATAATCCTCCGTGTTAAAATGAATCAAACCCTCGTTATCGACGAATTGCTTCAATTCCTCTTCTAACCATTCTTTATAATGAAAGTCCTCGATAAAGTTTTTTATGACCTTCTCAGGCTCAGCAGGGTAAATAAATTTCTTTTCCTCGTTAGTATACTGCAGATCCACTTTCTCCTCGCCCAGAGCGTCATACCGCTGATAGAAAATAAGCTGATGGCTCTGGGTATCATTAACGTCAACATAAGTCACGCTATCATAAATGCCGTCGTTGTCATAATCCTCTAATTTTCTTGTTCCGCTCCCGGTCGTTTCCGGAAAATTATAATTAACTTCCTCAATTTGATCTCCATTTAACTGAAAAATCGAAAACCCTTCACCATACCCGTCCATACCGTTCTGCTCAGAATACAAAACAATAAATTTTTTATCGGTTTGATCTAGCTTCTGAATTCTGACATCTATATTGTCATGTGCGACCCCTATTGAATCCTTCAATTCACCAATAACTTGGCTTTCGCTCACAACAAATATGCGAGCAAAATCCCCAAAAACGACAATGGACTGTTTATTCCCATCGTTATTGAGGTTATCTTCTACAATTTTAGTGACTTTCAATCCGTCAGGCTGAATGCTCTCAATAATAGTCTCCAAGGTCTGAGTTTGTTGAGGAGGAGCGGTCTTGGTCGCCTCTTCAATGACACTGACATTAACATTAACATTTGCTTTAGTACAAGAGCAAAGAGTGATTAATAGGGTAAACGACAGGATGATCTTTATCATTTTGTAGCTCCTATAATATCTGATCTGTAGTCGATTATTATTGTGAATATTCGACTCTGTAATACCATAATAAGACATTATAGAATTTGATAGTGTAAAAAATATCTAAAATTATTGGAATACTGTGAGCATGCGCGGTGAGTACGAATGTCGAAGGCTTGAAGGAATGTCAATAATTTTGTCGAACTAGAAACAAGTTGGTAAAAGTATCCTTTGCAGGAAGAAAAACAGGAAGAGGTCGAACAATGAGGAAAATACTTCAAACGATTATCGCGGCATGTTTAATGATGGGTGTCGTATTCGCAGGGCCGGGGATCGCACTGAACAAAGTGTTCGCGGACGGCGAGCCGCAAATCGAGGATATTATCGGCAAAAATATATATTTGCTATCGGACGGCACGTTGTGGTCGATGGTCGACGGCAATCGGATTATTCGTACACCGGGCAATATCGCGACCGTTGTTGGCAACGAATACTTCGGATTGGGAATGACTAAGGATGGGAAGCTAGTCGAATGGGGGGTCAGCGGCCCACGTCCGGTGGAAGGACAAACAGGCTTGAAGCAGCTTGTGGAGGATTATTGGTTGAAGATGGACGGAACCGTGTGGAACAAAGTCGGCAAGCTCAAGGGGCTGGAAGGTGTATCCTTAATCGGAAGCGGGGACAAAGCTTTCGCAGCGCTCAAGCAAAACGGAGAGCTTCTATATCTGGACGCGAATTCTTCGAGTAGAGATAAATACAGGAAGCTGGGGACGATCACAGATGCCTCGTCCGTTGTCTCCTTGACCGTATTCAATAGCCGTGTCGAGTTATTGTACTCGAGTGGAACTGTTATCGAGTACGATGCGTTTAACTTCGACGACAATGCTCAGATTATTCCTGTCCAAGTGGCGTCGGATGCCGTTCACCTTGCGATTACGGCGGCCCATCCTACGGATATTATGATCGTCACCCGCCGGGACGGCACTGTATGGTTTACGGGAGACTATCGGGATCGTTGGAAGCTTGTACGTCAAGCGACAGGCTTAGGCAACGTCGTCAAAACGGCTGTCTATAAGGGTGCCGATCTTTTTTACGCGAAGCGGACGGATGGAAGCTGGGTGCTCTACGACGATGGCGAAGTGAAGCCGGTCGATGCTCCTCGCGTGCAAAGCGTGGACGTTACCGTATCCGAATCAAAGCCCAATGTCGGTGACACGCTAAGCGTAGGTATCCAAGAGACGTATACCAACAAATCTAAGATCAAGGTCGCGCCAAGCGCGGCGAATATGACGGTCGACAAGCCGTATTTGCTGAAAATTCAATCTGACGGGAAGCTAAAAGTCACCGGGGTCGGAGAGATCCAGCTAACCGTGACAACAAGCGGTATCTCCAAGACGATGACGATTTCCGCCAGCTTACGCAATAATTTGAAGTATGCCAAGCAGGATAAAGGAATCGTTTATTTGCCGGCGAAACCGGTAATCCAAGCGCTAGGGGGAACCGTGGCTTCTGCTAACGGGACGATTACCGCGACGATCGGCGACGTGACGATGACTTTCAAAGCGGGAGACTTCAATGCTTCCCTGAACGGGACGCCTATTAAGTTAAAAGCCGCGCCTCTTGCGGATAAGACGGATACGCTCATCCCTTCGTCGTTGTTAACGGATGCGGTAGGAGCGCGAGTGCAATGGGATACGACTTGGAAAGAAGCCGTTATCACATTCGCTTCGGCGAAAATGACGGTCGTTTCAACCGAGACGGCCGTGCTGATCAAGAAAGCGATGCAAGGAAGCCTCGTTAAGTACATCGGCAAGAGCTACTGGATCAACGGGTTTCAACAGTGGGATAGGTTCTCGAAGGTGACGGTATCAGATATTGCACCGGACGAGCTTGGCGACTTCGTCATCATTTTCCAATCGGCTGGAGGCAAAACGCTGAAAAGCTATCCAATGTCATCCTCCAGTGTGACGGATATCCTTACGGACGAAGGTTATTTTTTCAGCTACGATCCGAAGAAAAAATACGCATGGTCCGCATCAATCTGGAGCCAGATCAAAGCCGGCAAAGTGTCGCTCGGTATGACCAAGGAACAAGTGCGCTTCTCTTGGGGTGCTCCTGCAGGTAAAAGTACCGCCACGGCGGCGGGCAAAACGATCGAGACGTGGGTGTACCGGGATTTCAGCACCGTGTCATTCGTTAACGGAAAAGCGACATTCATTCTCTATTAACATAGGTATTTAAGATTGAAAAAGGTGCACAACAAAAACCGCCGGTTTATCGGCGGTTTTTGTCGTGCTTGACTATGCTTCCTCACGCAACTCCTCTAGAAGATTTGCCTTCTCCATGCGTCTCAGAGGCCCCTGTACGGATATTAGCCCGACAAGTATAGCGGCTCCGCAAGCGATAAGAGCAGCACCCCATGGGAACTCAAAGGGGAAGCCTTGGAAATTAGACAGCTGTGTGAAGAGGAAGTAACTTAATCCGACCCCTAGAATGATCCCCCAGAAGCTGCCGATAATCCCGAACCAGATGCCTTCGGCTGAGGCCATCTTTCGTATTTGACCCATTGTCATACCGACAGCCTGGAGCAAACCAATCTCACGACGGCGCAGCAGCAGATTTGTCTGCACAGTATTAACAATATTTAAGCTTCCGATTACCCCGATAATCAGTAGGAAGCTGTATACGAAAATCTTCATTTGCAGGTTAAATTGGCGCGTTTCCTTCTGTTGAGTGGCATAATCAATGAGATAGCTCCCAGGATTAGCTCGGGCTAGCTCCTCAAGCTTGCTCCTAATCGGATTGACATCCGCACCATCCTCTAATGCGATTTCAAATCCATATCGTGCTGTGCCTAAGGGATCTGGATACTCTGGCTCCGGGACAGCTTCGTATAGTTTGGTGAATGTCGGCTTGGCCGCAATAATGACGAGACTATTATCTTGATAGGCAGAATCGAAAGGGGACTGTGTGAGAATACCAGCTATAGTTACCTCGCGAATCTGATTTGGGTTTATTAATCCTGTATTAGCCAAGTCTAATGTTATCTTATCCCCAACTTTATAACGGGTTAAAGGAATCAGCTCTCTTTTGCCTTTAATCGTTACGGGTTTAACTGCCTGTACAATGAGAACTCCATCCGAAGCAGCAAGCTTCACGGGGTCAACGTCGCCAGACTGAATATATATCTTCGTTTCATCAAATCTTGCTTCATCGTACAGGATTAGCTGAGAATAAATAAATCTATTAGCACGGTTATCCCATTCGGCTTGATCAAACTTATAAATTGTTTTGTTCTCGAAATCTAGATTAAATTGTTTGTCAGGAACGAATGCGCGCGCATCAATGTTTTTATATATTCCATACACGCCTCGGACTCCGGGTAATTGGCTAAACTGTTGAATCTCCTCGTCCGTAACGATATCGGTAGCCTTCTGACGCTTCCCGCTGCCGTCCCCTTCATCGAGAGGGGACTTCGTGATCTGGAAGGCGATCCGATCGTTCTCATTCGTTGTTGTCGTAATGCTCAAGGCCTGCTGGGTAAAATAATGAAACACAATAAACAGTGTGATACTAACAACAATGGAAAAGGTTGTAATGCGAAATTTAGTCCGGTTCCTTCTTATATTATTCGATGCCATCTGTCCTTCGATTCCAAGTAAGGTAAGAAGGGAGGGGATGCGCAATCGCCGGTATGACTCCCTAACAATACTTCCTGCACCTTTAACCGCTTCAACTGGAGACACACTCGACGCTTTGCGTGCAGGAAGCCATGCAGCTAAATAAACGGCTAGGAAACCAATAACAAAGCTTCCGCCCATGATCCACCAATGGAAGGTGAGATGGAAATCCTCCATCATCATGACTTTCAGTCCACTCTGAGTCATCAGCCAAAGTACAAGCCATAAACCGGACCAGCCTACCAGCAAGCCAAGAGGAACACCGATAGCGGATAACACGGTTGCTTCACGAAATACAAGATTACGAATTTGTGCAGGGGAAGCACCAATTGTCCGCAGCAGTCCAAACTGCCGGATTCTTTCCAGCACGGCAATGTGAAAAGCATTATAAATAACGGCCACGGTGGAAAGCACCACAAGACCAATCAAAACGCCAAATATGAGAGATAGAGCGTTATTCACATTTGAATCGCTGCTTTCACCCATGAGCGCGAGCAGTCTAAAGTTCGTGAACATTTTCTCGTTAAGCTTCTTGAACTCATCCAGGTGGCTACTAATATCAACGCCGGACTTTAATGTGAGGAACAGCTGTGCGTTCGAATCAATAACAATTTTAGCTGGATCTATTAATGAATATGCTCTGGCAGAGCCTCGTACCTGACTTAGCTTTTGATTTTTCAGTATCCCAACAACTTGATAGGAATGGTTAATACCGTCGGGTCCTGTTAAGGTTGTTGTTTCATTCAGCTTAGGCTTACCAGGCAGATTAATCATCATCCATTGTTCAATGATGATCTCGTCAACCGAAGTGGGCAAGCGTCCTTCTTGCAGATGAATGGGAAGCAAATCAAAGGCTGCTTTATCGGCTGTGATAACCTCAACGGAATAGGAATCCTGTAGCTCTGTGGTCAGAACCCAATTAAGTACCCCGATCTGATCAACGAGCATGTGTTTGTTAAGAGTCTTATATAGGTCGGGAGTGGGCTCGTTGTAACCGATATGAAAAGAGCCACTCTCGTACTTGGTATTAAGTAGAGCATTATCCTTTAAGGCTTGCCCCATCGTTCCGAGAGCACTAATAAGCGCAACAGAAAGAATAATACCTACAATGGTCAAAATGGATTTTCTGCGTTGCTGCTTTAGATAACGTCCAGCCATTGCGCCATAGCTTCTCATACCTTGCTCCCAAGGCTACCCGAATCGTTAACGAGCAAGCCATCCTGCAGGCTCAGCACCCGATCGGCTTCCGCAGCCACGTTCAAATCATGAGTAATGACAATAACCGTCTGATGGAACTGCCGAACTGCAAGCTTTAGGAGCTCTATTACTTCCCGTCCGTTCGCACTGTCGAGGTTACCTGTTGGCTCATCCGCTAGTACAATCGTTGGACGGTAAGCTAGCGCTCGGCCGATTGCGACTCTTTGCTGCTGTCCACCGGATAGCTCAGAGGGCAGGTGCTTGCGGCGTTCATGTAGACCTAGCGTGTGAATAAGATCATTAATATATGCTTTATCAGGCTTGCGATGATCGAGCAGTAAAGGCAGTTGAATATTTTCCTCTACGTTCAGCACCGGAATAAGGTTGTACGCCTGAAAGATAAAGCCAATTTTTCTGCGGCGGAATACCGCACGGTCTTTCTCTTTAAGTCCGTACAGACTTTCCCCATCAATATGGACATAGCCACCGCTTGGCTTGTCGAGGCCACCCAGCATATGTAGCAGAGTGCTCTTTCCTGAACCACTCGCTCCGACTACGGCAACAAATTCACCTTGATTAATGGCAAAGGAAACTTGATTGAGGGCGTTGACCTGTGTTGAGCCTTTGCCATAGGATTTGCTCAGGCCGTCAACGTTAATGACGTTCATCTATGGATCATCCTCCGGTTAGTATAGATTCGCACGACGGAAGCTTTAGGCTTCCATGCTACGAATCCAGTATATCGCGGTAACCTTACAGATTAGGGGGGTGTGAGCTTACAGTTCTGTAAGCTTCATAGCATTCATTGGGAAAGGGTGATGGGGCAAAGTTAAATTAAAAATCGTGCCTCCAAGAGGGTTGGCTGAGACAGACAAAATCCCCCCATGCTTCTCGATAATAGACTTAGCCAGCGGCAATCCGAGCCCGACTCCACTACCCTCCGTAGAGGAACGATAGAACTTCTTAAAAATATGCGGCAATTGCTGTGCTTCTATTCCACGACCCTGATCCCGTACCTGTACCCGAACGAACACGGGGGTCCTTTCCAAGCTAATCGATACATTGCTGCCAATAGGGCTGTGTTCGATGGCGTTCTTCAGTAAATTCGATATTGCCTCTGCAAGCCAGTGGGGATCATGAGGAATGATCAATTCGGAGTCAGGATGCTCGATCAGCATTTCTATTTGCTTATCCTCAGCCAAACGACTGATCGATTTCACAGCTTGTTGTAAGGTGTCCATAAGTGGGACTTCCCGTAAGCTCATCTCTAAGGCCCCAGCCTCTAACCGAGCAAGCTTGAGCAAAGCTAGCGTCAGCCATTCCATTCGATCAAGTTCTCCTCTACACGTCTCCAGAAATTCTGTAGCGTGATCTGGGTCGAGCTTATCCCCCTGTAACAATTCTATGTAGATCATTAGGGAAGCTAATGGGGTCTTTAATTGATGAGAAATATCAGCTACCGTATCTTTCAGAAAAGCTTTGTCTTGATCAAGCTGCTCAATAGTTGCTCTCAAGCGCAGGGTCAGCTCCTGTGCTCCATTTGCTAACAGCCCTAGCTCCCCCTCATCGTACACAAAGGAAGACATAGGCTTATTATGCTTGACGGTGTCCTCCAGAGAAACCGCTAAGGTTCGGATTTGTCCTAGTAGCTTGTGATATTCTCTGAACAATAACCATGCTATCAGAGCGATGAGCACCGTAATGCTGCTAATCAAAATCCACAAAGTGCTCCAATGATATTGCTGCAGCACAGGTAGCCAGCGGCTCTCGAATAAAGAGGCTACTCCGTAGCGCTCCATGATTTTATGACCTTCGGCTACGGCTTCCGGGGTGGGTGCACCTTTCTCGGATAATTGTCCAAGCCACTTATCGGCCAAGTCAGGATGCTCTGAGTATAAGGTTCCAAGCATAGCTGCTTCTTTGTCCAGCCAAGTGTTCTTGAGCCTTTCGGTAGAGTAATGGCTGTACACAGCGATCAATACCACTGTTATGAGCAACGATGAGGCTAAAATAACAGAAAGCCTCCGCACTGGGGGGTTACGCCACAATCGCGCGAGGCTGAGCTTTTCATTTTCTACACGTTCCATCGATATCCGGCTCCTCTAACCGTCACAAGCATTTGCGGGGTTTGTGGATCGTTCTCTATTTTCTCCCTAAGCCTTCGAATATTAACAGCTACAGTGTTGTCGTCAAGCACCTCAGTACCGTCCGGCCATACTTGCTGAATAATTTGATCCTTGGATAGAACGACACGGGGATGAGTCATGAACAAAGAGAGTAATCTGAACTCTGTCATGCTAAGAGGAACCTCTAGTCCTTCTTTTTCTAATCTCATTTCATTGATGTTTAGCGATAATCCTCCAGCGTTCAAATGATTTTTTACAGCATCGCGAGCGATGGGGGCTCTCCGTCTTAATACAGCATGGACACGCGATAAAAATTCCCGTAGCCGGAATGGCTTCGTAATATAATCGTCTCCTCCAAGATCCAATCCTCGAACGATGTCGAATTCTTGGTCACTCGCTGTTAAGAAGATGATGGGAGTATCTGCGCGCTTGCGAATTTCGGTACAGAAGTCGAATCCGCTACCGTCAGGAAGCTGTACGTCTAATAGGAAAAGGTGGACCTCATTGTCTGCAACCAATGCGCGTGCATCCTTAAGGTTATACGCGCTAAGTACATGGAAACCCTCTTGCTGGAGTGTGAATTGGATACCGCGGTGAAGAGGTTCGTCATCCTCAACTAATAAAATACGAATACTCAAGTCGGTTGACCCCTCTTCTGGTAATAAAATCAGCTAAATGGGACTAGGGTAACGGGACTAAAAACCTAATTTTGTCGGAAAATAATTTAAAAATGTTTAAATCTTCTCGACAGGGTTCTACAAAAAACTGGATAATTTTATCTTATAATGAATTTAGTTCGTTTTTCCTATCGTTGTATGACAAAGTGTGACGAAATGCCTTATGAAAGGAGCGGTCAGATGACTCACTTGGAGACCTCACAGTTAATACGGCGCCTCCAATTGCTACAACGTCGTCTGTGTGAAATGGCTAACGACCTGGGCAATCTGACCGATCCCGAGATTGTAGCGGTCAGTGAGGAAGCGGATCGCCTTATCATTCAGCTTCAACGCTTGCGCAAGGAAGAAGCAGAGTATCGGAAAATGTCAGAAGTATGTGCCGTCTCCGCGTTAACGGCTTCTCAACCGACGGAAGAAGTCAGTCAACAAGCAGGCACACTCCTCGTGAAGCACTCCTGATGTCCAAGGAGAGACATGATTAAATCTTGAGTCCTGCAATAAGTCCATTAATGTGCCAACACAGCCGGCCTTTGGATCAGATGCGCCGTAGACAACGCGTTCTACGCGCGATTGCAGGATGGCACCTGCACACATTGGACAGGGCTCTAATGTGACATATAAGGTACAGCCTAGCAGTCGCCAAGCTTGCAGGGTTTCACTTGCTTGACGGATAGCGATCATCTCTGCATGAGCGGTTGGATCGTGGTCTCTTTCACGTAAATTGTAACCTGCACCTACAATGATGCCCTCTCGGACGATAACTGCACCTATAGGAACTTCACCTAATGCTTCGGCTAGTCTTGCTTGTTGGATCGCCTCTTTCATCCATCGTTCATCTTCTGTATTTATCATTTTTCCTACTCCTTACCAGCGAACATGTATTCGTTGTTAACATGCTGTGCACAATTTTGTGGATAACTACCCGGTTATCCACAGAGTTATGCACATTTTTTGTTTTACCATGGGTACAACTCAATTTAATTGTATCAGGTTGGTAAATAAGGTCAATCCGAGTGAATTTGAGAATAGAGTATAGGAGGTAGAGTAGGACAGACTGTGCTTTTAATGATCTAGGGAGGAGATGTGTGATGGAATCGGTCAGTTTTGTATTTCGAAAGCATCCAGAACGGGAGCCTTCAGGAAAGCTTTCTATATTAGGAGCTTCGTGCTGCTCCGCAGAGAGGATGAATGCCTATGTCAAGAGACGCAATCCCAATGCTCCTGAGGTAGCAGAATTATATTTGCGCCAAGGAAATCGTTATGGTGTGAGAGGGGATGTGGCATACTGTCAATTGGTTCATGAATCTAGATGCTGGACATCCGAGCTTTCATTGCTATCTTGGGCACCATTAACATTATCCGAATTGAATGAGGAATCTTATATTGAAGCGCAGATGCAAATGTTATATACCTTTGCCACAGACTTAGCATTACCAGATGGTGGTGAGGGAAAGCTTAGAAGACAAATGGCTCATCTGGAGCGGGCAGGCTGGAGAGGCACTGTTCCTTGCTGGGAGGATCTGAATGGGAAATGGCCGGCATCGGGAAATCGTTATGGACAAGATATCGTGGCTATGTGGCGCAGCATGGTGGATTGGAAAGGAAAAGGAGAGGTTACAATGGATAATTCGAGAGGACAGGATATGCAGCGACCGATTTCAGCTAGGGGAAGAATAGCGGGAAGCTTGGATTGGTCGTCCTTCAGTAGTGAAGAGATGAAGTGGCTCAAGGCTCAGCAATTGCTGCCTTCTCCTGCTCCGCATCCAGACCAGAAGGTGACCTGGTCGGAGCTGGCAGTTCTGCTACGCCAATGGGAAAATCGGGGCTCAACTGCTACAATAGAATGAAATACAGTTTCATCATAGAAAGAAGGATGAAGCATGGCTAAAACAGCTATTGTTGCAGGAGCTACAGGACTTATCGGATCTAGTCTCTTAAATCGTCTGTTAGCAGATTCTAGATATGAGACGGTCATCGCTCTTTCTAGGAAAGCTCTGCCAATCAGCCATCCTAAGCTCAAGGTTGTTGAGGTCACTCTCGAATCCTTGCCTAGCGTGGCTCCAACGTTGGAGGCTGACGATTGGTTCTGTGCACTTGGAACGACAATTAAACAAGCAGGCTCCCAAGAAGCATTCCGCCAGGTTGATTATGAGTATCCATTAGTGCTTGGACAGCAAGCAGCAGCTTCTGGCGCCAAACAGTTCCTGTTAGTCTCGTCCATCGGATCATCGGCATCTTCTTCTATTTTCTACAGTCGGGTTAAGGGTGAGATTGAAAGGGATTTAATCGCTCTAGCACTGCCTAAGCTGCATGTCTTCCGTCCATCGCTGCTAGTAGGAGAACGAGCAGTAAGCAGGCGGGGAGAGTGGCTATGGGTGGCTACAATGAAGGTGTTCGATCCCTTGCTGTGGGGCTCCCTTCGTAAGTACAGATCCATTAAAGGGGAGGATCTGGCTACTGCAATGATTCATGCTGCAAACCTGCCTAGCTCGGCGGGGGTACATATGTATCATGGTAAACAGCTGGAAGAGCTGCGTAGGGCACAATAGTTGGAGTCACATTATAGAAAAAGGAACGTCGCAGAGAAGTGACCTCTTCTGCGACGTTCCTTGTAATAACACTACTTCTTAGCTGTTTCGCCTTCTTTGGCAATTGCAGATAACGTAATTTCTTTGCTGCCGTCCGTTGGCTCCAGATAGTTACGAAGAATAGATACCTCAACCCGCCGGTTAGTTGCGCGGCCCGCATCTGTAGTATTACTTTCAAGCGGTCGGAATTCGCCGTACCCAATAGCGCTGAAGCGCTTCGGATCGAAGGCTGAATTCTCTAATAATATTTTCATGAAATTGATCGCACGCTTGGAGCTAAGCTCCCAGTTGGACGGAAATTCAGCTGTATTAATCGGTTGATTGTCTGTATGACCAGTAACCAAAATCTCGTAGTCAGGATACTGCTGCAGCATCTGACCGATTGCAGAGGCTAGCTTCTGCGAATCCTGTTTAATATTGGCGCTACCAGATGGGAATAAGGCATTATCCCTAATCGTAATAAGAAGCTGTGAATTATTCAATTGTGTATCCAGTGCGGAGGAAAGTCCGTTTTTCTTAATATACTTATCTAGCTGCTGCTTAAGCTCTTCTAGGTTCTGTTGCTCCTCTTGCTTAAGAGTTTCCCGGGACTTGTCTTTCCGTCCTTCATCTCTGCGAGGGAGAGTCTGGTTAGAATTTTTCTTAAGCTTATTATCTTGTGTAAGTCCGCCATTATCAAGAATACCGATTCCCGTACTAAAGGCAGATTTGAAGGCTTGGCTCATTTCCTGTAATTTAGCCGTATTAACCGAGCTAGCGGCGAAAAGAACAATAAACAAGGCTAATAGCAACGTCATGAGATCGGAATAGGGGAGGAGCCAGGATTCGTCAATATGCTCCTCATGTGGTTCATGCCGTTTTTTGCTCACGTTGCGAATCCTCCTTCTCAGCGAACGCCAACCGCTCCGTCGGTGTGAGGAACACTAGAAGTTTTTGTTGAATTGCAATAGTTGATACGCCTGATTGGATAGAGAGCAGACCTTCAACCATCATGAGCTTAAGATCAACCTCACGCTTGGAGAGACGCTTAAGCTTGTTGGCAATAGGATGCCACATAACGTAACCGGTAAATATCCCGAGCAGGGTTGCGATAAAAGCTGCGGCTACAGCATGGGCGAGCTTCTCCATCTCGGCTAGATTTCCTAGGGCTGCGATAAGTCCGATAACCGCTCCTAGTACCCCGAGTGTCGGTGCATACATCCCTGCTTGGGAGAAGATGAGTGCTCCGCCACGATGGCGCTCTTCTGTTGCTGAGATATCTTCTAGTAGAACATCCCGTACGAAATCTTGATCATTGCCGTCAATAATCATGCGCATGCCGCTTTTAAGGAAGTTATCTTCGATTTCGTCTACACGGGCTTCGAGTGCGAGCAAGCCCTCACGGCGGGTAATCGTTGCCCATTCCATGAACATGCTAATCAGTTGTTGTCGTGGGAGTAGCTTTGGCTCTGCAAATATTAGCTTAAATAGCTTGGGAACCTTAGCAAGCTCCGACATAGGAAAAGCGACCATGACGGATGCAACCGTTCCGACGAGGATGATGACATAAGCAGCCGGATTGGTGACCAAGCTTGCGAGTGGTGCTTTTTTAAGAATCATTCCGAATATCAGAGAGAAAAAACCTAGAAACAAACCAATAATAGTTGAATTTTTCATCGTACACCCCGGCATATGGAAGATTGTTATGTACGGATTAGGAGTTTACTCTCACAACCGACACGATAATAGGTTTATCGACATCTGCTTGCCAAAGCTTTAGAGGATATTGGTGTTTTTCACAAATTCATAACAAGCTTATCCAATAGACAGCCCCTAGCCTGCATGTTAAGATGGCTACACAAGTGAATAAGGCGGAAAACAGGTGCTCGCAAGAGCTTAATAGGGAAGTCCGGTATAACTCCGGCGCGGTCCCGCCACTGTCAATGGGGAGCCAATCGGAAAAGCCACTGAAAGGTCGAAGGACCTTTGCGGGAAGGCCCGAGGAGTGAAGATCCATGAGCCAGGAAACCTACCTGTTTTGACAAGCACCCGATTATCCTACGAGGAATAGGGGAGGTGTGGCGGCATATTGCGGGACTATCTTGAGCTATTGGGCTACTAGAGTACCGCGGCAGAGTATAAGGCTCATTCTTTCCCGTTATCGGGCGAATGGCCATCGCGCAAGTGCGCGCGTGAGCTCTGGAGCCATCACGCAGACATCTTTCCAGTGGGGGAGATGTTTTTTTGTTGCGCGTATTCAGGTAAGAGTAGGTTAACCTTCGCTGCAAGGCGGAGACATTCGAAGAGGAGTGTGGAATGATGTACGGGGAAGCGAAATCAGGTTCAAGAGCAAGCTGGAAGGCATGGCTGCGTAGCGGCTTGGCATTGGTATTGTTGCTGCAATTATCATTAGGTACATGGGCGAATCAAGCACAGGCTGCGGATGCAGCAGCTGAAACAACAACGAAAGAGACAGCTGTAGTAGCTTCTGCTCCTACTAGAGAGCAAGTGGGTCAAGCGGTTACTTCCTTACAGACCCTTCTGAGCAAATCAAATCCGATTGGTGACTGGGATGCTTTCGGTCTTGCTCGTTCAGGAAAGGATGTATCCAGCCGTTATTTACCTGAGGCAAATAAAAGCGTAGATAGTGGCAAGCTTCGGTTAGTAACGGACTACGCACGCGTTGCATTGGCTATTAATGCTAATGGAGGCGATGCTAGCAAGGTAGGAGCGGGTAAGGTTAACTTACTTAGCAAGATCGCTAACTTCGAGAAGCTGACAGCACAGGGCATTAATGCGCCAGCTTTTGCTCTTCTCGCGCTAGATGCAGCAGGCTATCAGCCAGGAGCGAAAGACACTTGGTCAAGAGATAATCTAATTAAATGGTTGGTCGATCATCGTAACACCGATGGCGGCTGGTCTCTTGGCACAGGTAAGAGCGATGTTGATATTACAGGAATGGTACTGACTGCTCTTGCTCCTTATAAGGATAATAAAGATGTTACTGGTACTATAGATGAAGCTATTGTTTGGTTATCGAATGCTCAGCGGGATACAGGTGGTTTCGGCAATCCAACGGAATCCAGTGAAAGCTCTGCGCAGGTGCTTATTGCCCTTACTTCTCTTGGGATTAATCCTGTAGATGATTCGAGGTTCGTGAAGAACGGCAAATCAACTCTTGCAAGACTGTTAGAATATCGCTTGAAGGATGGTCAGTTCTCGCACGTAGCAGCAGGTAAAGCCGATGCTATGGCGACGTTCAACGCGTTGCTTGGATTAACAGCAGTTGAGCGTTGGATGGATGGACTTCCAAGCCTGTATTCGGGAGTCAATTCAGCAACGAAAACAAATGTTACCGTTAACGGTATATCAGGTATCCTTGCAACGGGTTCTGTAACAGGTAAGACGGCACTAGAAGCATTAGTCAATGTGCTTAATGGCTCCAATGTTACTTATGCTGTAGAACGTGATCCGAAGTACGGACCTCTTCTAATTTCGGTAGCGGACTTGGAAAATGATAAATTTGGCGTATATGACGGCTGGCTGTACGCGGTCAAACGCGATGGCGCATGGGTGACAATTGGGGAAGGCATGAGCTCCTTCGCTCTTCAAGCAGGTGATGAGCTTTCTGTTTACTATGGCAGCATGGAAACGGCGCTTATCCACTCCGTGAAGCTCGAGCCAGCAGCTCTCCGTGAGGGACAACCTGCCATCGTGAAGGTGGAGAAGGAAACCTTTGATTGGGACTCTGGCAAGTTGATCGTCAGTGCCGCTGAGGGTGCTCAGGTTAAAGTAGGCGGACAAACAGTTACAACGGATAAGGATGGCAAAGCAGAGCTGAAGGCACCGAAGGCTGGATCCTACAGCTTGACTGTAGACGGCTATCGCAGTGACGCTGTACCTACTTACTTATCATGGACATCCAATATTCAAGTCGCTTCCTATTTCAAAAAAGCACTCGTACGTATTGAAGGGGATGCTGGGGTATTAGCTTCCGGGTATGCTCAAGGCGGAACAGCATTGGAAGCGATAGAACAGCTTCTAAAGGCTAACGGTGTTAAGTACGAGGTTGTAGATTCCAAATACGGTAAATATATTGAATCCATTGGTGGCATTACTGCCAAAAAATACGGCGGCTACGATGGCTGGTTGTTCGCTGTAGTACGAGACGGCTCGTGGGTCATTCCGGGTGAGGGAGTAGGCACATTCCTGTTAGAGGATGGAGACGAGGTTGTTGTATACTACGGGGACGCAACTAAATTAGTTGATCCTGTTGTGATCACACCTGCTCAGCCTAAGCCAGGCAAGGCGTTCACAGTAACAGTCACTAATCGTGCATGGAACTGGACGGACAATAAATTTGATCCTGCACAACCCGTAGTCGGCGCTACAGTAAGTATTGGCGGCATTACAGTAACTACTAATGATAAAGGTCAGGCGACACTGAAGGCCTTGCCAGAGGGCTTATATTCATTGCAGGTGATAGGATACGAGAAAGACAAAGCACCAAGTGTTGTGCGCTCGGTTACTTCCCTGCCGATTGTAGGCAGCTATAAGGATCAAAGCAAGATTGCTGCATGGGCTGTGGATGCTGTTAATATTTCTAGAGGGGCACCGCTCCTACTTGGCATAAATGATGGCAAAGAATTGTTCCAACCGCAGCAAGCCGTTACTCGTGCGGAATTTGTTGCCGCACTTGCTCGCGGTCTTGGCTTGAAGCGTACTAGCAACGTACCTTTCAAGGATGTTTCAAGCGAAGCGTGGTATGCAAAGGATGTAGGAGCTGCCGTTGCAGCTGGTCTTGTTAGCGGAGTTTCCAAGGATAGCTTCGCACCAGACGCGACGTTAACAAGAGAGCAAGCTGCAATTCTACTAACGCGTGCACTTAAGCTTAAAGCGACGACAACAACTAAGCTTGTTGATGCTGAGCAAATCAGTGCAAGCGCAGTGGCAGCAGTGCAAGCTGTTATTGAACAAGGCTGGATGACTCCTTATGTAGGTAAGTTCTCTCCTAAGGCTACGTTATCTCGTGAACAAGCAGCTGTAATTGCGGTTCGGGTAATGTCTGCAAATAAATAACAAATCTACGCGTTATACGGATACACTATGCCGGAGGGATTACCTTCGGTGTAGTGTTATTTTATTAGTTTGCGGGAGGGGCATAGATACGATGGTCAAGCATCCATTGTTAAATGAAACGGAGCTCGAATTAGCGTTGCTTGAGCTGGGGAGTTGGAAGGTTGAAGAGGGAAAGTGGCTCGTGCGTAAGCGACTGTTCGGAACTTTCCCGGAAGCTATTGCATTCGTGAACCAAGTGGCTGTAATCGCAGAGGACATGAATCATCATCCCTTTATCGGGATCGATTTTAGACGCGTCACGCTAAGACTAACCACCTGGAACTCTGGAGGTTTAACGGCATTGGATATCCATTCTGCCAAGGCTTATGACCAATTATAATGAAATGCGAAATAGAAAGAAGCAAACGGGACTATTCTTAAGCGAGTGAATCGCCAAGAATAGTCCCGCAGCTTAGAAACGGTCTGTTAAGCGTCTCTGGATACTTTGGGAAAAAGTGCGATCGCATAGAGAGCTGCTATACCAATTACCGTATAGACAATCCGCGAGCCAACTTCATCCGTTCCTCCGAAGATTTCACTGACAACGTCGTACTCGAACAAGCCGACAGAAAGCCAGTTTAATCCACCGAGAATAATGAGAATCAGACTAATGACATTTAGTGCCTTCATTTTCAGAAACAGCCTCCTTATTGGGCCTAGAAGCCCTTTTTGGTGAAACTGCCTGACAGGAGCACACTCACTCTTGTTGTTCCCTATAGTTGTATGAAAGGGACTGCCTTGTTATGCCTTTTGCCACACCATGCAGAACACACTCACGTAACCATGAGAAGCTCGGCGGTCATATCCGTCTGTGATAATAAACCCTATTTTCTCGTATACACGGATGGCACGTTTGTTCCATTGCTCCACTTCGAGGTCGATTTCTGCTTCAGGCTCCCTACGGCAAGCTTCTTCCACAGCCAGCCTCGCTAAGGCAGGTCCCCAGCCTTGATCGCAGCAATCTGGTCGTAATCCCATCCCAATGCGTAAGGTGCGATCCATAGGAAACAATTGAATATATCCGATTAACGAATGATGCTCATCCCGGACGGCCAAATACTGCTTACGCCGGATTTCGTCATCACCGAACTCTAGGTTTTGCTTCAGCATAGTCTCCCAAGGAGGCCAGCGATAAAGATTATACGGCTCCGGATAACGCCAATCACAGATAAGCCGGCTATCTTCTTCGGTCATGGAGTCTAACTTAAAGTGGGGCGTCGTTACCATACAGCAGCTCCTTTGTTCAGTATAAACCTATTATATAGGTTGTTTTAAGACAGCCCAATGACATTTTACGCGTATACGTTATAATTCACTAAATCCCATAAGGAAAGACCCAACACGGGGCAATCTATCGTGGTATGATAATAAAGCTAGATGAATGGGAATTGCAGAGGAGATAGAGATAATGGCACGGCTAGTTTTCTTAGGTTGTATGGCATATTTAGCAGTAGGGCTCGGACAATTGGTTGTCGGTACGATTATGGAACCGATGGTTGACGCATATGGCGTTCAGTATGGAGATGGTGGACAGCTTGTCATGAACCAGTTTCTTGGCGGGATGGTCGGTATTGTGCTTGCCCCTTGGTTAATTAAAATAATCGGAAAGAAGACACTGCTGCTCTCAGCACTCGGACTTATGGTTATTGCGCAAGTGGTTTACTTCTTCAAGCCAGATTGGGGAGTTATGCTTGCTATGGGTCCTTTAGCTGGTTTTGGCTTTGGGACGACGGAAGCAGTCGTGGGCTCGTTTATTATTGGAGCTGCGGTAGGTAATGCCAATGTGGCGATGAGCCGTGTTGAAGTATTTTTCGGGGGCGGAGCTCTGCTGATGCCTTTTGCAGGTGCTTGGCTCATTTCTAATGGATATTGGTCCGGTGCTTTTCTCGTGGTCGGAGCTACGGCCGTCATTGCGATGCTGCTATGGTTAATATACTGGCCGAAAATATTGGATCAACCGGGGGGACTAGCAGCAGATAAGGCCGTTCGTACATCGAATACGGGCATCAGTCGTTCGAGGGTTCGTGTTGTGCTTATCGCTTGTTCCTTGTTCTTCGCTGTCTATGTCGGGCTTGAAATGAGCTTGACTCATTATTTGCCATCGATGCTCGTTAATAACAACGGTCTATCCGATTCCACAGCTGCGCTGTCCTTAAGCATATTCTGGGGTGCGATGGTCGTTGGTCGTCTCTTCGCGGGACATACTGCAGATCGTTGGGGCGGAGCGGCTTATTTGTTGGTCACGTGTATAGTGACAGCTATTCTGTTCATTATAATGGGCGGAATGGATAGCGTATGGGCAACCTATATATTGGTTTTCTTAGCAGGACTTGCGATGTCAGGAATGTTCGCTATTGCTCTCGTGTTTGTTAACCGTGCTGCACCTGGAATGACGGAGAGAACAACGAGTCTCATGATGGCTTTCGGTGGAGTTGGTGGGGCGTTAATGCCGAAATTAACAGGATGGTTTCTGGATGAAAATGGTACCGAAGCGACGCGGTGGCTGTTCGCCGTATTCGCGGTGGCTATGCTTGGAACTATGATTTGGGCACTCATTGCAACGAGACCATTGCGTCGAGATTCCAAAGCAGCAGCTTGAGTATAGCGGTGTGAAGATAATAGATTAATTAAACTAGTTAAGGGTGGTTTACTAATCATGAAACATATTGTACCCGTCAAATGGCTGTTAGCTCGCCTATATGAGCCAGATATACTTATTGTGGATTGCCGGTTCCAGCTAGGTCAACCGGATGCCGGACGCAAAGCCTATGAGGAATCGCATATTCCGGGCGCTGTCTATATAGATTTGGAGCAGGACTTATCTGCTCCAATTGGTGAGCATGGTGGTCGTCATCCTCTGCCTAGTATTGAAGAGCTAGTTAAGAGACTTGGTCGGTCGGGAATTAGCAACGAGCAAAGGATTGTTGCTTATGATGATCAAGGCGGGGCTATGGCTTCGAGATTGTGGTGGATTCTGAGCTACTTGGGGCATTCCTCTGTGTATGTGATGGAGGAAGGACTGGCGGGATGGCAGAAAGCCGGATTACCTGTGTCAGCTGACAAGACAGTTATTTTCCCAAAAACATTCGTACCTCAGCCACGTCCGGAGATGCTAGCAGATATGCAGGAAGTGAAGTCTAAGCTAGGCACCGTGGGCGTCACCTTAATCGATTCGCGTGAAGCTCCTCGCTATCGGGGTGAGGTTGAGCCTATTGATCCGGTTGCCGGGCACATCCCAGGCGCAATCAACTTCTTCTGGGGTGAGGGTCGTCGTGCGGACGGAACATGGAAGAACGGCGACGAGCAGCAAGCGCGTTTTGCCGACTTGTCCCAAGACGATGAAATCATTGTCTACTGTGGCTCAGGCGTAACGGCCACGCCTAACGTCCTCGCGCTTCAGGAAGCGGGATTTACCCGTGTGAAGCTTTACGCTGGTAGTTGGAGTGATTGGATTTCTTACAGTGAGAATCCGGTTGCGGTGGGGGGAAGAGAAACGATAAGTGAATAGTGGTGTATCAATTTCGAATTTTGAGATGCGAGCATTTGCCTCGGTAAAGTATTCAAATGGCCCCGAATCAATAAGGAGTCAGCATTCGGTTACTGAAAGGTTTGCGGTACGGTAATGCCGGATGCCAATATTCCTTTCTTTGCTTATAAATAAAGAAGGTCAGAACCTTTCGTTGGAAGGTGCTGGCCCTTTTAAATTATATTGGATCATTGGCGGTTTGAAATCAATTCAACGACTAAACTTCATTACATTGAAGTCAACATCTTAAGTTGGTGCGATTTGAGTCAACATGAAGTCAACCACAACAAGAGGAGGTTAAAAATCAGTTGAGGTGAACTATTTCAATCAGAGTGAGAATGTTTGGCTTTTAACTATATGTGGGTAATTAGCGTCGCCATCTAGATGTGTGAATAAATATCAGTTTTGAAAGTCAAGTGGAAACACGTCGAGACTACTGAATACATAATTTGAAGAAAGATAAAACCAAAGAGGACTGCCTTGCATAGAGTTACTACTGAGATTCCAGAGCAACATAGTCTGATTCCTCTTGCCTTTCTCTCCAAACTAGAGGAAAATGATTATGAATAAGCAATAAGGGGGATGAGACGATGACGAATGATCACAATTGCCGGTTTTGCAAGGTTGCTGACCCTGTACATTTCGGTAAGGCCGATACATTTTGGGACCGTCCTTTATTAGAAACCAAGCACTTCTTTGTTGTTCCAAGCCTAGGTCCCTTGGTTGAGGGCTGGCTTTTAATTGTCACCAAAGAACATCATATTTGTATGGGATCGCTAGATAAAGCGGAAACTATTGAGTTAAAGCAACTACTTGACACGACTAGTTCTTTGGTCCGCTCCATCTATGGACCGATAGCCGTGTTCGAGCACGGACCTGTTGAATCCAAGTTGCCCGTTGGATGTGGCGTCGATCATGCGCATATACATGTCGTGCCCGTGTTAGATTCACTAATTGAAGCAGCTTCACAATGGTGTGATACAAAATTTGTATGGGATAATGTATCGGGCATTGAAGCTGTGCGAACACCTTATATGCGTAGCCAATCCTATCTTTACATCCATCAAGATGGCTTCACTCCTATGCTCTACGACGGCATCGGAATTCCAAGTCAACTATTCCGCCGAGCAATTGCAGGTTCATTGGGCATTGCTGATCGTTATAATTGGCGTGAAAATGCCAATGAATCTGTTATTGCAAAGACGATCGAGCGTATTACGCCGGCACTTCAACAGGTGTCACCGGAAGAATTAATTCGGTACGGAGGCGGTGTGGTTGACAGAGCATTCGATGAAGCAACCTTCAGAACAATCGACTGATTCTACTTCAGTGGCTCAATATAGCAGTCATGTTCAACAGCAACCATCAATAGCTCAGATTAATTGTGAACCTACAATCGCTGAAAATTGGCAGACCAAATATACGGACCGGAATGCTATCAAACAAATTTGCAAAGAGGCGATTTATCTAGTTTGTTTGCTAATATGCATTCCAATACTTATGCTACTAGTTTGGAATGGATGGATAGCTCAGTTCTTCGGATTAAACGAACCATTCATTATTGGGTTTCGAAATAATGCTTTGGCTTGGCTTGGGGGTATGCTGGGCGGTACATTGTTTTCTATTAAATGGCTTTATCACAGCGTCGCAAGCTACACCTGGTATCAGGATCGCTTTTTATGGCGGGTCTTAACACCACCTCTATCTGGGGCACTTTCTTTTGCTATTATTTTATTAATTTCTTCAGGGTTTATCAATATTTTCGATAAGACTGCATTAAGCAATCCCTCAACAATAGTGGGACTGGGATTTCTAAGTGGATATTTTTCCGACAGCGCAATTGCTAAGATGACGGATGTAGCCAACACCTTATTTGGGACATTAGATAAGAAGAAATAGTAAATAAAATAATGTCAAGCAACTGGAGGTTTTGATGGACGAATATGTGGTAATGGGAAAAGAGTGGTTTGATCAAACGGGAACATTTGAATACGATGCTGATCTCGTCGGCCAAAAATCAATCGGGCTAGCTTGCTTACCCTCTGGATGGACACCCGCTTACGCTGTAATTACGACTTCTGTTTTCATGCGCTGGAAGCTTGAATCGACCCATGATATGATGGGTCGATTAAGCTGGCTAGCGCCTTTTTTATCGGGTTGGGTAGATAAGCTTGCAGGTTCGTTCTCACAAGTTATTATACGTTCGAGCGCAGTAAATGAGTCGCTAGAGGACCGTGGGACCTATACTAGCCGTGTTTGTGATGCGAATTGCGAGACAGTAATTGGTGAGCTTAATCAGTTATATCATGATTTTGCAGAAGGTTCCCCACATCAGGAGGGCCCAGCTATAGCCTATATTATTCAAGGCTATTTGGGGCGACACCGATTTGGTCATCTTTCTAATGAACGGAGAGTGCAGAGGAATCGTAATAACTGGCTTTATGAGATAGAGGGCGGTGACTCAGCAACGGTTCCTAGTAGAGGTGTATTGACAAGTAACATCAAGCACTCAGTCGGATTACTCGATTCGAGGCTCAATTATGCCCTTAGGCAGGTCGCTAACTATTTCTATACAAAGGATCAGGATCAGCGTGTTCATCTCGAATGGGTTCATGACCATATGAACCGTCTATGGTTGGTGCAAGTAGATGTGGAAGTCACCAAACCCAATAGTGCTCCCGGATCTGAATGGAGAACATTTGAAACGGACGAAAAGTTGACTGATATTCGTTTTAGTGTGTTTAAATCTGATTATCATGTATCGGATAAGTGGGATAAAATAAAGTGCATTCGTGATTTTCGTGATGCAGGCATTCCTTACGGTGAAGTATTTGTCTTGGAAGAAGTGGAAGTTTTGAGAGAGCTTGCCGGAGGCTCTGTTTCAGAAAAGCTGCTTCAAGATATCAATTACTTGTTAACGTACCCCATTGTTATACGGACAGATGTAAGTAAGGGCAAAAAAAAAGAAGGTTTTCTGTTTCCTCGGACCGAGACAGCGATGAGTGCTGACGTAGCTATTAAATTTTTGTTGGACAAGGTGCAATACTTTTTGAAGAGCGGTTTGGATTTTCCTGATTTCTGTTTCATTGCTCATCGGTTTATTGTTTCTAGATCTTGTGCCTTTGCTTTTAGTAGACCAGGATCACCACAAGTAATTGTAGATGGCAGTTGGGGATTGCCGGATGGATTGCTATATTATCCACATGATACGTACCACTTGACAGAAGGCAGGAAAGGCCTGACTCTTCGCAAACATATTCGTTGTAAGGTAGATTATCTTGATGTGGATACTGTCGGAAATTGGGTTAAGAAGCCAAGTGGTGATAATTGGGATTGGGCAGAGTCACTGAAAGAGCATCAACTCGGGCTTATCTTCCAGCATACACGAGCATTGGCCAAGCAGTTGAATAAACCGATACAGCTGATGTTCTTTGTTGGGGTACATCCTAATTCTGGACATCCTGATGTTTTGCCTTGGTTTTATACGGACCATACCATCGGTGCATTTACTCTGGATTCATCGCAACGTTACGGAATGAAGCGGGAGCTTGTTACCAATGACGCAGACTTGAATGAGTTGAAGAGGAAGCTTGAAAAACAATTTGGGAAACCCAATTTCATGATTCAGATTAAGCTTACACCTCAATTTCTTCGCAACGAGAAGCTATTGGAGGAGATCTCGTCTGTTGCTATAGCACATTCAATTCCTGTGGAGCTAGAAGGGAGCATTTTGAGCCATGCTTATTACATCTTGCAGAAAAAGGGTGTTCGTGTGCTTTGTCCCGATGTTATGGATGACGATTCACTCAATGATACCCAGACTTTTGGCAAGCTGGTCCGCGATAAGATCCCTGAGTTAATTCAATCTCATGGCGAGAGAGCAACGGTCGTACAATTATCTGTTGTCCAACGTATAGCTTATTTAAAAGCAAAAGCGATTGAAGAAGCATTGGAATTGAACGGCGAAACAGATCCAACGAAAGCCTTTGAGGAGTTAGCAGACTTGTACGAAGTGATGAAGGCGTTACTCCAAATTTACAAGCGGTCATTTAAAGAGCTCGAAGAGGAGGCTGCCCAGAAGCGTTCGATACGCGGGGGATTCGAACAAGGGATTGTGTTACTGGAAACGAGTAATCTTCCTCTTCTCGATGTGCAGGCTCATGGATTGTTTGAGGTGGAGAAGACTTCAGTTTTGCGGATGAATTATACGGATCACGAACAGGAGCTTCGTCTGTCTCTTCAACCTCAATTAAAAGATGGATGTTTAACGATTCCGCTCGTTCCTTCACCAATTGAGAAGCCAAATACTTCAACGACCATTCATCGGTTAAATGGTGGATACGAAGTGGCGGTCAAATATCAAGGTAAATCGGTTGAAGTTTCAATTCAGGAGGCGGGTAACGGAGATATCGATCCGAATCAGCTTACGTTATTTTGAGGATGTCGATATGAAAATATCGACTCAGCCTATGAGTAAAAATCCTGTGGCGGAAGAAATAAGAGCAGAAAGGTGAATAGCAGTATGTAAATTCTGAATACAGAGCATGGCGAATACAACGCCTTCGCTCCGTATTTTTTTATGTTTGAAGCCAACACGGAGTCAACAGTTATGCCGTGTAAGTATATAAAGTTAGGAGGGACTGAGCGAGTCATCTTATGCCCATGTACACATAATAAGGTTAGGGACAGTAGGTACAGTCGCTTATACAAGAATACCGTCTCTTTGTTTTGTTTTCCTACATGAGATCTAACGGGTGGCTCTTCTAAGTTAAGAGGTTATAGACGTAAATGATGGAATTAATTAGAAGTCAACAGAAATGTCTGTATAGGTAACGGTAGATGGCCTTGGAGTCGTCTAGCGTCTTGGCTCGAAGGAAGAAACCCAGATAATATTCGAGTGGATGCTACAAGGCGACCACAGCTGAAGTCAGTTGTTCGTCGAAGGATTTGCTTGCGAAAAGATCAGCTCGTTCGGCTCGTATACATTCCAGCAGTCAAACCGCAAAATGGTAATCCGTCTGGATTATCAGGATTATATGAGTGCGGAGAAATTTGGAGAATATAAAATGACTTATTCGGATTTCGGATGGACTCATCTGAAGGGCAGCCGCTGGGGGAGCATACAATATTGGCAAAAAAACGCGGATGGCCGCGACGAGATTTTTTCAGATGCCGGATCGCAGGTTGCTTATTATAAACGCCTTATAAAGTATTCCCTGATGACAGCATGTCTCTTTTATATTTATACAATGATCATGTTCAAAGGGAATATTTTCGTAGCCCTTTTTGATATCAAATTTATCTGATGCAAAGCCTCTTTCAAGTGGTTAATTTCTTTCATAATTCTTCCTCCAAATCGAGCGAACGCTCTCATGTTCTGTGCCAACACAAAAGGGCCGGGAAGTCACCCATCACAGGTGTCTCCCCGGCCCTAGCTCTGTTTAGTTGGAAGAGATCTGACGAGGCACTCTGTACCAAGTCAACACGTTAAGGATAAGAAAAATGGCATCAACATGAAATCAACTGAAATGCAGGGACTGGCATTTTGTTGTTGAAGAAACCTTCTACTGAGCTTTTTGGTTAGCAATATAATGATCTATACTAAAAGTTTATCCCGAGTGAAGAAACACCTCGGAGTACGGTTCTCCACTCTTCTAACATTTGATTCAAATAATCCTCGCCGGAAGGAGTAATACCATAGTATTTTCGTGCTGGACCGTTCGGTGATTCCTTTTGCGTAATGTTGGTATAGCCGGTTGTATTTAACCTACGAAGAATGGTATAAATGGACCCCTCATAAACATCCGGGAAAACCTGTCTAACGGATTTCATAAGTTCATATCCATACAGCGGTTCGTCTTTAAGCTTAAAGAGAATACACATTTCAAGTATTCCTTTTTTCATTTGGGCTTCCAAATTAATCACCTCTTACACATCTGACACAATGGTGTCGGCAAGCATATCGTGAAGTGCTTTATGTTCTTTTGTAAATAAGATTGTAAAAATAGATATAAGGGGAAGAATTGGGATGGAGTTGAGGAGCGTTTTACCTAAAAATTCCCGATAAAAAATAGCTTTAGTCGTAGTCGGTTCGGTACTCGAATATCGAATTTGGATGTGCATCAGTTTCTTGCCGATCGTCTGCCCTTTGAATAGTAGGGTGCAAATCAAGGAATAGAAAACATAAAAGACAAGACACATAATTGCCAGAATAGATCTGGCAGGCATCGGGTGTTTGGCATTCTTTCGTTGTTCCTCTACGACCGTTCGGACCCCGTTTTCGTTGTCCACAGATTCTGTTCTCGAACTGATGGCTACCGATGAAGTGGAATCGCTTGTTGTATAGATCATAAGCGCTTGAGTTGCCAAAACTCCGTTTGCGGGGCTAGGATAGGCAGCAATCAAAAAATAGGGAAGCGAATAAGCTCCTATAAAAATCGATAATAGTAGCATGGGAATTACAGCGATAACCGCATCTATGAGGTAAGCGCATATACGACGGCCAGGATTGGTTATGCGTTTATTCAGTTGCTTAGTTCCTTGGTTGCTATGTTCTTCTAATAATGATTTTGCTATAAACGCAGGTGAACCAAGCTCTTTTGAGATTTCCTCGTCGGTTCTTCCATCTTCTTCACCGGAGATAAAAAAACTTTCGTAGTCGGACAAAATATCTTTTAATTCGTCCGGTGATACTCGTGTTTCTAAGTTTAATTTTAATTCACGTAGAAATTCAGATCGTTTCATGCGGTTATCCTCCGATACTGATTATTAAACAGTAGAATGGTTTTAGTATAGATTACTACTGTTCAATAAACAATACTGAATTTTTGTTAGATGCAATTAATAATTAGCACTAGTTATTTTCCCATAAAACTAAAAAAAGCCCGCCGACCTGCTAAGGTTGACGGAATTTTCATGTTATCAATTAGGTTTTACGTCGTTGCAGGCCATATCCTACTAGGCCACCAGTACAGGCTCCAAGTAAGCTAAACAAGAATAAATATTCTCTCCCTTTACGCAATGCTGTAGAGATATGACTGTCAGGATCACCCGATTTTCTTAGCACGTGATTAACAGGATCATAGTAGCTTCCCTTAATTAGATTCATTACAGAAGGTTTTTCTCCTCTTCCGGCACTTTCAGGAGCAAGGCTAAACCCTATTGCTCCCCCAAAAAGCAATCCTACAAGTATGCTGACAATAACGATTGTTTTTTTACTAGAAATAAGAGGAGTTTTATTAAATTCCTTTTTTTCATCGTTAGGAGTCCTAGCTTTCCCACACTCGGAGCAAAACACAGCATCTTCATCATTTTTATTACCACAATATGTACAATGTAATCCCATTCAAGCCCCGCCTCATATGTTTGATAAAGGTAATTATGCAAACCCCTCCACTATATCACGTAAACCATTATATATCCTTCTGAACCTCTGTCAAAAGATTCAGTTGCTCCGCCGTTAGATTGTCAGAGGTCGGGTATCATTTATTGAGTGGTAACAGTATATCGATATTGAATACAGAGCGCGTGGGATGACCATTCGCTGCTCTGTATTTTTCCTCAGGAAGAGTAGAATTTCTTTGGCCTTTTTATCAATGTTGCTCATTCGTCTAGCATAAGACGGTATTTCGGACACTAGAAGGTATTGTTTGTCATATTACAGTATGGCACTACCCGATATTACATCGCGCAAACCATCATTAAGAAAGCAAGATACAGAAGAAAGTAGGAGAGCGCGATGGAAGCAACATTATCGAAAAGAGCGGTGCAGTCCCTATGGATGAAGTGGGAGGGTATATTTGACTGGATTACAACCTTTCGCAGCGCATCGATTAAACAATACGGCATTTGTAAATTAGTTGTGAAGCGCCACCATGGGAGGACGTTAACCTGTTATGACGGACATCAAATTAGAAGCGGAGATTGGGTTGGAGAGCTTCATCTGGACAATCGAAAAGTGATGGAGCTTACGCGAGAATTAGGGGCAGATCGGGCGGGGCTGAGCATTGCGCGTATGTTTCGGGCAGCGATCAAACAAATTCGTCTGGAACTGAACGATAGTCCGGAGCTGAATCAAATTCAGGCATTAATGGGAATTACGTTGCTCCATCGGGGAATCACCTATGGTACCGGCTTTGAACATCATCTGATTAAGGTGAAATGGCAGCGGCTGTGGTACGGGTATTATCTTCGCTTGCTGCTCAGAGTCATGCATCCAGAAGGGAAGCGGCGTATGCGGCAAAATAGAGAGCAGCTTTCGCCTATGCTAATGATGATGAGCACACCGGCGCTGAAGACGCGTGGATGATATAGGACTACTGGACCCCGAAGTCAACTAGGAGTCAACACGCGGTTTCTGAAAATACTTACAGTTCGAAGGGGAATCGAGCTTGCGCTCATATGCTCCAAAATACACTGTACAGACAAACAAAGGGCCGGAACAGCAGCCCACTTTGACACTCCAGCGCAATTCTACACATGTTGCAGATAATAGCATAAGGTGAGAACCGTGTACTGAAAATGATAGCTGTTGGTAGAAACGGAAATATTCTGTCTCCGTGTGGTAGTTTTGTATGAGTTAGACATCAGATGTTGTACAATAATGAAAAAAACATCAGCAGAATCGACAGGAGAGGATAAATTTTGAAATTAAGTACAAAATTTCGCACGTCACTTTTGTTAATAGTGGTATTACTGCTAATCGGAGGGCAGCTTTCTTACGCCGAAGAGCAACAGAAGATTAGAACGGATGTAAATTTCGAATATGTTGTGGATAGAACGAGCGGTGATGCAGTCCCAACGGTGACGATCACGACTACAGACTATGCGGATGGCTACGCTTCCCATAAAGATACATATTCTTTTGAGAATCTAGCCATTAAGAAGCTAAGCATAGGTAAGTTGGATTTTGATTCTTATCAAAGCTCGGGGAATATGTACAGCTTGGAAGGAAGCAGTAAGGTTTACTGGAATGACAATTATACGATTAAATCAAAAACGGAACTCTATATCTCACGTCTGTATGAGTTTGATAGAGTGACGAAAAAGATGAAGGTGATTAAGGAACTAACCGGAAAAAGCAGATATAACGGAAGAATAGATATTTATCCTAAATTCAAAGCCTATGCGATAAATCCGGACAGTTATAACTCTGACAACAAAAATAATGTTGAGATTTACTCATTGTTTAGCAATAAGCTCCTAGGCAAAGTGGGATTCGTAAGAATGGAGTCTCAAGAGGTGTCACTGAACGATACCGCTAACCGTTTTACCCGTCTTTTGGCACCCAAGACGTTGCTCGTTGGAAAGTACGAAAAAATGATTGGAGATAGAGGTCAAGCCTATGTAGGTTATTCCTTATTCGAGATGTCTTCAAGTGGAAGCGTAACAAAGCTAGAGGATCTTCCTAAGAATGCGAAGGTAATGTGGGAGAAGAAAGTTGGCACCATCACCTATGCTAACTATTATGATACCAAGAGTAAGCACTGGTTTATTGGTAGCAAGACGAGCGGCAAAAGCAGCTATACTCCGCTTACGCGGGTGGGAACGGACGCAGTGGCGTACTTCTCACCTAATGATAAATACTTAATCATTACGGAGTATAAACTCGACGCGAAAACTAAGAAGCGTACATCTTACGTCACGCTTGTGATCGATGCCAAGAAGGGCAAGTTACTCTATGAGCTTCCAGCTTTTAATATAAAGAGCAAATATCATGACTATAGGTGGGCATACGGTGATGATCTGGTTAGAGTATATTGTTTTGGATATGCAAGAGATGGATATTTAAATCTATCTACTGGAATTTTCACTAGCAGCTATAACGAATCGAGAGTGGATGAGACTACTTCTTATACAGGTAATTATGCGGACTTGCTTTCTCCTGAGATTAGCCCAGCGTTCATGCTTGATAACGATACACGGATCACACTTCCGGCTCAGGGTGCATTCTTTTCGGATAAAGGCATTTGGTATGTAGGTTTGAACGATTTTGCCGAAGCCATTGGTGCGACTGTGACCAATGAGGATGGGAAACTGACTGTAAGCAGAAATAATAAAGTAATGAAAATAAATCCAGTTACAATCATCTCTTTCCGGAATCAAGCATATGTGCCTATGAAGGATTTGAGGAGTGGTCTGGGTCTTAAACTCCAAATAAACGCTGAGGAAAACATTTGAAGCAAAATCCAGCAGCTGGAGTGATTGGATTTCGTATGAGGAGAATCCAGTTGCGGTGGGGGAAGAGTAAGAACGGAAAGAAACTAATAGTGTGTTAATTTTGGATACATCGCCACTTGAGGAAAATACCTAGGGCGATGTATTTTTTATGCCCGAAATCAACATGGAACCAACAATCGTGTGATATAAGCAACTTCATTATGGTGATTATACAGTTGAAATGTATAGTTGGACTGTATATAATCTTATTAAGTTCAACTATTCAGTTTAACTGTATAAAGAAAGAAGGCGAACGAATGAAGCACCAACTGCTCCCGCTGTCGGAGACGATGCACTATATTTTGTTGGCGTTGAAGGAGCCGCTTCACGGGTATGCCATAATGCAAACGGTTGAGCACATGAGCAGAGGGACCGTAATTCTGGCGGCAGGAACGTTATACGGAGCCGTGGAAAATTTGAGCAAGCATGGCTGGATCGAACCGGTGGCAGGTGAAACGGGACGCCGCAAAGTGTACCGGATTACAGATGACGGAGTAAAAATACTGGAAATCGAACATAAACGTTTGCAGCATTTACTATCACTCTATGAAACGAGGGAGTACGATGAAAAAACTTAGATTGTTCGCCAATCTGCTAAAAGAGGAAAAGTGGCTAAACGACCGATTGGCCGAAGGATTTGCTTGCGAAAAGATCAGCTCGTTCGGCTCGTATACATTCCGGCAGTCAAACCGCAAAATGGTAATCCGTCTGGATTATCAGGATTATATGAGTGCGGAGAAATTTGGAGAATATAAAATGACTTATTCGGATTTCGGATGGACTCATCTGAAGGGCAGCCGCTGGGGGAGCATACAATATTGGCAAAAAAATGCGGATGGCCGCGACGAGATTTTTTCAGATGCCGGATCGCAGGTTGCTTATTATAAACGCCTTATAAAGTATTCCCTGATGACCGCATGTCTCTTTTATATTTATACAATGATCATGTTCAAAGGGAATATTTTCGTAGCCCTTTTTGATATCAAAGCAAGCTATTTAACCAACGGTTTATGGGAGATGGAAGGTTCAAAATTCTGGTTGGGGTTTTTATTCGAAACCCCTTTTGCTATGCTGCGCTTCTTGCCAGCCTGGATTTGCACGGTCGCCTGCATCATGTTCCTATACAGCTACATCCAATACAATAAAAAGAAGAATAACTACATTTGAGGGACTGCTCCCTAGAGTGAGGTCCTTGCGGGCAACGACAGTTGGAGTGACTGGATTTCGTACAGCGAGAACCCGATTGCAGTGGGGGACGAATAAGAGTCGAAAGACGTATAATAGTTTATTGATTATTAATACAGAGCGCGGTGGGTTTGATGCCGTCGCTCTGTATTTTTTATGGTCGTTTATCTGATGCAAAGCCTCTTTCAAGTGGTTAATTTCTTTCATAATTCTTTCATAGCGCTATGTTAGACTTCGAATTGATGAACTTCACAATAAGAGAGAAGAGGATAAACAAATGAAATTTCTAACACGGCAAAAATCCCTATTTGTAAAAGTTGCGTTGGCAATCGCTCTACTATTTACGGTACAGACGCCTTTGCAATCTTTTGCAGCACCCTTTCAGAGTAAGACTAGCTATTCGACAGGCATAAGAACTTCTGATGTAACTAGCGCCGATTTTAACAACGATGGTCATCTAGATCTTGCTGTTTCAAGCTTATATTCTTCCACTTCCAACATCTCAGTTCGACTTGGCAATGGAGATGGAACCTTTGGAGCTTCGACCCTATACGATGCCGGAGGTAAGGCTGAAGCCATAACGACGGCGGACTTTAATGGGGATGGGAACGTCGATTTGGCAACCGCTAACAGGGATTCTAATACGATTTCCGTTCTACTAGGAGATGGCAACGGGAACTTTGCAAACGCAAAAGTTACTCCTATAGGCACCAGCGTTTTTTCTCTTGCTGCAGCGGATTTTAATAAGGATGGGAAAATGGATTTGGTAGTGTCCCCTTCTGGAAGCCAAGTTGTGTATGTGATGCTGGGGAAGGGTGATGGAACATTTGAACCTCAGAAATATGTCGTCACCGGGGCCAGGTCTTATCAAGTTGCGACTGGGGATTTTAATGCGGATGGTAATGCAGATTTTGTGGTTTGTAATTTTGATGATGGTACAGTTAGCGTTCTCTTAGGGAATGGTGACGGGACCTTCGAACCCAAAGTAGATTATACAACTGGGCAAAACCCTCGAAGAGTAGTTATCGGTGATCTGAACAAGGATGGACACTTAGATTTGATTACGAGTAACTACTCGGGTACTGTTTCTATTCTACTGGGGAAGGGTGACGGTACATTTAATAGCACGGTTAATCAAACTACTGGAGGGAACGAACCGTGGGCTGTCTTAATTGGGGACTTCACAGGCGATGGGGAAGTAGATCTATTAGTGGGCAATTATGCCTCTACCACTCTCTCGATCTTGACTGGCCGTGGTGATGGAACCTTTGAAACAGCAACTACCAATAATATTGATTTGAGCAACGTAATCAACTTTGTTAGCGGTAATTTTAACGGCGATAGCGTGTTGGATGTGGTACTTGTTAGTGAATCTTCAACTAATCTCTACGTTCTTCTAGGTAATAGTAGAAATGCAGATTTACAAGATTTGAGCCTGTCAGCAGGGACAGTACTGAACATACCATTCAGTGCGGGTACACTCGGTTATACGTCGAGCGTAGACTATAGCGTGTATGAAATAAGAGTAACGCCGACCGTATTCGACCCTACGGCTAGGGTGACGGTGCAGATGAATGGCAGTGGCACGCCAAAAGTGGTAGCCAACGGGGCTGCGAGCAGCGCTCTGCCATTGATCGTAGGTGTTAATACCATTGAAGTCGTGGTCACTGCGCAGGATGGAACTACAAAGAAGACATACACGGTGGATGTAACACGTCAGTCCCAGCCTCCTAGCTCAGGAGGGGTCGTTACGCCTACACTCAGCGCGAATGCGAATCTTAACGAATTAAGCCTAACAGGGGGAGCAGCGTTAAGCCCTGCGTTTACTTCAAACGTATATAGCTACACGTCGAGCGTGGCGAATCACATAGAAGGTGTTAGCATAATCCCAACGTTGGCGGATGTGAAAGCGAACGTTAAGGTAAGGGTGAATGAGGGAGCGCTAGAGGCAGTTACTAGCGGAAGCACGAGCGGTACGTTGCCGCTGAATGTGGGAAAGAACGTGCTAGATGTGATCGTGACGGCCGAGGATGGCACAAGCAAGAGTTATACGATTTCCCTAACTCGTCAGACCGAGACAGGAACTAAGCCACAGGAGGCTGTATGTACATTCACAGACATTGATGGGCACTGGGCAAAGGCAGCGATCTGTGAGGCAGCGGACCTAGGGATTGTTGAAGGTGTTAGTACAGATACATTTGCACCGGATAGAACCGTTACTCGAACGGAGTTTGCGATTATGATGCTGCGCACACTTCAAATCCCAATTGGCAAAGAGCCGGGCACTCTTCCGTTCAGTGATAAGGAAAGCATTCCAGATTGGGCAGCGACATCAATCTCCGCAGGTGTAACTGAGGGGATGCTCGATGGTTACTCGGACGGCACGTTCCGCTCGCAGCAGACTATTACACGGAGCGAGGTGGCTGCAATGATTGCGAAGGTAATGAAGTGGACGGCAACAACCGAGCGTTATTCAAGCTATGCCGACGGCACTAGCATTCCGGAGTGGGCACGAACCTATGTGGAGGCAGTATATGTGAGAGGGCTAATGCAGGGTCGCGGAAACAATCAGTTTGTACCAAATGGGATTACGACAAGAGCGGAAGCTGCAGTCATGCTGCTTAGGCTACGGAACAATATGAAATAAATGTTGGTCCCATAAGGTGAAGCTGTATGCGGGGAGCTGGAGCGATTGGATTTCCTACGCCGACAACCCGATAGCTGTAGGTGATGAAAAAGAGCCGAGAACCCGATTGCAGTGGGGGACGAATCTTAAATACAGAGCATTGTAAGATCATGCGCCTGTACAGGCTGTCCAGAATGGGCCGAAGTCAACACGGATTCAACACTTAGTCGCTGAAAATACTTACAGCGCGGCTCCAAATCGAGCGCGCGCTCTCATGTTCTGTGCCAACACAGAAGGGCCGGGAAGTCACCCATCACAGGTGTCTCCCCGGCCCTAGCTCTGTTTAGTTGGAAGAGGGGGCACTCTGTACCAAGTCAACTCTACTGAGCTTTTTGGTTAGCAATATAACGATCTATACTAAAAGTTTATCCCGAGTGAAGAAACACCTCGGAGTACGGTTCTCCACTCTTCTAACATTTGATTCAAATAATCCTCGCCGGAAGGAGTAATACCATAGTATTTTCGTGCTGGACCGTTCGGTGATTCCTTTTGCGTAATGTCGGTATAGCCGGTTGTATTTAACCTACGAAGAATGGTATAAATGGACCCCTCATAAACATCCGGGAAAACCTGTCTAACGGATTTCATAAGTTCATATCCATACAGCGGTTCGTCTTTAAGCTTAAAGAGAATACACATTTCAAGTATTCCTTTTTTCATTTGAGCTTCCAAATTAATCACCTCTTACACATCTGACACAATGGTATCGGCCAGCATATCGTGAAGTGCTTTATGTTCTTTTGTAAATAAGATTGTAAAAATAGATATAAGGGGAAGAATTGGGATGGAGTTGAGGAGCGTTTTACCTAAAAATTCCCGATAAAAAATAGCTTTAGTCGTAGTCGGTTCGGTACTCGAATATCGAATTTGGATGTGCATCAGTTTCTTGCCGATCGTCTGCCCTTTGAATAGTAGGGTGCAAATCAAGGAATAGAAAACATAAAAGACAAGACACATAATTGCCAGAATAGATCTGGCAGGCATCGGGTGTTTGGCATTCTTTCGTTGTTCCTCTACGACCGTTCGGACCCCGTTTTCGTTGTCCACAGATTCTGTTCTCGAACTGATGGCTACCGATGAAGTGGAATCGCTTGTTGTATAGATCATAAGCGCTTGAGTTGCCAAAACTCCGTTTGCGGGGCTAGGATAGGCAGCAATCAAAAAATAGGGAAGCGAATAAGCTCCTATAAAAATCGATAATAGTAGCATGGGAATTACAGCGATAACCGCATCTATGAGGTAAGCGCATATACGACGGCCAGGATTGGTTATGCGTTTATTCAGTTGCTTAGTTCCTTGGTTGCTATGTTCTTCTAATAATGATTTTGCTATAAACGCAGGCGAACCAAGCTCTTTTGAGATTTCCTCGTCGGTTCTTCCATCTTCTTCACCGGAGATAAAAAAACTTTCGTAGTCGGACAAAATATCTTTTAATTCGTCCGGTGACACTCGTGTTTCTAAATTTAATTTTAATTCACGTAGAAATTCAGATCGTTTCATGCGGTTATCCTCCGATACTGATTATTAAACAGTAGTATGGTTTTAGTATAGATTACTACTGTTCAATAAACAATACTGAATTTTTGTGATATGCAATCAAGATTGGTTTGTACTTGGAATATAAAAGATATATGACAATGCCAATTCAACAGCTGGAGTGATTGGATTAGCTAAGCGGGGAATGCTGTTGTTGTCGGGCCGGGGGTCCAAAATGTAACAACTGACGATCATTCGTATTTTTATCATGCATAAAAACTCTGCCCTCAAATCGGTCAGAGTTGCAGCAATCAAATGATTATAAGATTTTCGTTTTTACCATCTTGCGCCAATTGTCCTTTCCCATCGCCATGATGACAAATCTGTTCATGGATTCATCGTAAGGATAAAAGTCCCGAATGGAGGAGTCTGGCGTACCTGCCCCCTGAATCCATTTCTCTAACCTATCAAATTCCGATTTTTCAGTTAAATAGTTACCAAGCTCGGGCTGCGTCTTCGTGGTACCCGTAATATAATGAGAAATCATTACAGACTCTGGTTCCTCATTGGAAGAAGGCGGAGGACTCACTTCGCTAGATTATACGATAGAAAAGGAGATTGTATAATGAAAGGCAAAAAAATGTTGCTCAGTGTCGTTGCCCATGCCGGGTGAACTAACAAAACAAGCTGCCGAATCGTCTCTGCGACGTTCGACAGCTTGTTTTGTTTAGTGCCTGCTGTAGCAGGCGGGCTTCCTTCTTACCAAATCGGCTCAGGGATGAGCTCCGTCATCGATTCCGAACCATCCGAGTTCCGTTTATAGCTATGCGACTTCACGCTTTCCTCTACATCGCCAAACGCCCAGAATGAAGGGCTGACGTCAGGGAACGTTTGGCCTGTCTGCGTAAGCGGGCCTCTGAATAACAGACGGTTAATCATGGCAACTGCCTCGGCGCGAATCATTTTTCTGCCTGGGCCGAAAGTGCCGTCTGGATAACCGGAAATGATGTGATAACGGTAAATCTCTTCGATAGCATTTTTTGCCCAGTGCTGCCCAATATCCGTAAAGTGCAGATCAGCTGGAGCGGGAGCAGTCAGCTTCAAGTACTTGGAGATGACTTGTGAAAGCTCCGCGCGGGTAATGGCGTTATTCGGGCGGAACGTTTTGTCTTCATAACCACTGAATAACCCAGCCTTCACTGTGGCCTCAATATATCCGCCAGCCCAGAAAGTTGGCTCCACATCCGGGAATAGCTTCGCGCCTGTTACGGTGCTGCGCAAGTCCAAAAGGCGGGCAAAGATAGCTGCAATTTCCGCTCTTGTTATAGTGCGCTGCGACTTAAACTCGCCGTCCGGATATCCGAGTATATAACGAGTGTGCCGCTGCTCCGCGTAACGTTTCGAGAATAAAAGTACCTGAAGCTTGGATGTGTCGTCGTCTACGTTAATTAGATTGTCCGTACTGGTTATAGTCGCTGTGTTGTCCACCCGTACTTCGGCTTTCAGTAAGCCTGTGGCTTGCACCTTTACCTTGTAAACGATGGTGCCCTTGCCTCCGGCCGGAAGATCGCCTATTTTCCAACTGATGAGATTGCCATTAACGGATCCGTTAGCTGCGTCCGAAACGCTGGTGAACAGCGGCACCTCAGCCTGAACCACTACACCATGCGCAATTTCGTTTGTTTTATTGGTGTATACCACAGTATAAGTAATTTCGCTGCCTTCCTCATAGCTTGCTTTGTCCGAGTAAAGGTGAGCGGCCAGATCTCTTTGTCCAGGCAATGGGATCGTTCCACCGCCTCCAGATCCATTGGATGGACCTGTTGAAACAATTCGACTCAATGTTAAATCATGTCTAACAATATCTAGCTCTACTGAAATGGTAGGACTTATATATCCGTGATAGCCGGGTTTTGTTACTCTCAAGTAATAATCGGTATGATCGTATACCATGAAAGCATAATCCCCTGCCGCATCGGAATCCTGTGGGCTGGCATTATCATTCGGAGCAAAACCGACAATGGCAGGCAATGATACAGGCGTATTAGGAACAAGGCCTTTTAAGATGTTTCTTGGCGTATCAGCATAATACAATTCTACATGCGCTCCTTCAATCGGAGCGTTCGTGTCGTAGTCGGTAATTTTTCCGTAAGGGTCAATGAGCTCTTGGATAATGTTCAGTTCTCCGCCTTGCGTTACCTGCACCGTAGGCAGCCCATTTACAGTTCCATTGACAATAATAGAACGTCCTGGTGCAAGCTCATAGCTCAGCTCCAGCTTATAGCTTCCCTGTGGCACGTTCTTCAAGCTGAAAGTACCGTTAAGCGCAAGCGGCTCTGAAGCGCCAACCTGGGCGTTACTAGTGATATCCAGCAAGCGAACCGTTAGCTTGGATTGCAGCGCAGGAGCAAGAAGGCCAGCTCCGCCGCCGGATAGGCTGAACAAAATAATGCCGGTTGCGCCTTTATTAGGTACGAACACATCGTTGCCTAGTCCGCTGATGTTTCCTGCAGTTACCGTCTGTTGGAATGCGATATTTTCGGTATGTCCTCCAACCTGAACAGGTTTTGTAATAACCAAATCATATTGGACATTGCCGCGCGGAATCGCAATTGTATATTTGCCGTCCGCTCCTGTTACTGCAGTGCCAGTAAAATCGATCACGCCGTCATTATCAAAATCCTTGGATATGACAACAACCGCTCCGCTCACTGGAACAGCAACGCCATTAACCATTTCGGTCACAATTCCTTCAATAGAAGCAGGCTCAAAAGTTACAATAATATTGGCTTGTGCCAATTTATTATGGCTTGTATCAAAGGCTGTTGCCGTTACTGGGAAGCGTTCCGACAAAATACCGGAGATTTGCGACGATTGGAACAGCACGGATGCTTTCCCGTTAGCGTCAGTTACCGCCGTTGCTCCTGATGGGAACGAGCCTTTGCCAGGAGGAGCCGTGAACGTTACCGGCAGCCCTGCAACCGGATTTCCTTCCAGATCAGTTATCGTAGCTGTCAATCTCGATTGCGAATGCCCATCGCCAACGATAGTCGAAGGATTGGCATCAAGTGCTAGTTTGTAAGCTGTCAGTGCGACATCAACTACAATTTCCGTGTCGGCGCTCGAAGCTAATGCGAAAAATTGTGTTTGTCCGCTCGCATAGCCTTCTTTCTCTACAACGAGGCTGTAACGAGCCGCTTTTTGCTGGCCAAAGTTATAATCGCCGTTGGTATCTGCAGTAACCGTAGCGACTAATAAATGGTTAGCATCCTCGTTATAAAGCGTAACCTTCGCTTCAGGAATGCCGATTGCTGTAGATCCATCCGTAATTAATCCTTTAATAATCAAGCTGTTTCTCACTGTAAAAGCGTTGTTAGCTCCTGTGCTGGCTGAGCTCCAATCGTCGGTTTGAATAACCGCATCGGTAGAGCTAAGACCTTCAAAAGTCACCTGGAAGCTGTTCGAGTTGCCTAGACCATTGAGAATATCGTCCGGCAATCTTGTAAACACATTGCTCCATATCTTATATCCATCCGTCACATAGGTCGTTGGATTGTCCAGTGTAAACAACACATCAACGGTATGGCCGTCATATACATAGCTAGCTTTCAGCTTCTGAATATCGTTTGAGCTGGTGGCAGACAACTTGATAGGGTCGCCCGGCGCAAAAGTCGGCTCTGTCCATCCTATGCGCGCTTGGCTGCCTGTCCATCCATCCAGTTCGCTACCAACAATGTATAGCTTATCCGTTGCAAGTGTCGATTTGAGGCTGATTATCCCTTTGGCCTCTAAATTGATCAATTGAGGATTGTCATTATCGTACGGCGTTCCCTCGGGAACATGAATGACCCATTTTAATGTGCTCGTTCCGCCTGGTGGCAGCGGAATATTCGCCAATAAAGCATCAACCGCTGATTTATTGTCAATGACTTTAATGCCATCGACATATACATCGGCAGAGTACGGGAATACGGCTGAAACATCAAAGGTATCCGCACCTGCGCCCGTATTCGTTAATGTGTGCTCGAATGTCGCGTCCTGTGCCGCCGCAACACGTTGATCCGGCGCAGTATTCAATAAGTGGGCGCCTTCAATGGTCACATTCAATTTATTAGAATTCAAGGACGCGTATTGTTTGCCTCCACTATTCGGCAATGAAAAATATTGCAGCAAAGTGAAATCAATATCAAACGCTTTTTTCACTTCCGTAGCGGCATCAGGCGATGCAGTAAACACCAGCTCTTTATACGCTCCCGCTGCTATCGTTCCAGGGGCCCAAGTGAAATGAACGGAAGGCACCGTTCCATCTCCAATGACCGTAACAACAGCCTCTGAGCCAACATCAACAAAATGTACTCCTGTTGGAAGCGTCAACTCCAATGCAGGATTAAATGCCGGAGACTGCCCGCCGTTCGTTACCTTCAGCGTATAAGTAATTGTCTCATCTGCTTCATCAAACTGAGTTTTCGTTCCAGACAGAAGCAAGCTTAATTTAGGCTCCGCTACGCTAATGTCCAGCGCCGTGACGGTAACCGGTTTTGGCGTTCCTGATACTTTTAAGGAATCGTAAGTTAAAATCGGTGTGTATGTTGCCGTATAAGGATTCTGATTTGGACTTTGATCCGTTCTTACCTTGGCTACGATCTCATATTCAATTGGAGTCAAAGCGCCAACCAAATCGCCCAGCGGGAAAATATGTTCTGCAGTAGGCGTTATCGTACTTCCGCCAACCGGCTTCACACTAATAATTGTCAGACCGGTCAAAGTAGTCAGCTCATCTAATCTAGTATTAAATGTCGTAGTATTAATAGGAATATTGATAGCCAGCTTGTAAGTGACTTCGTCGCCTGGACGCACTGTAGTGACGCTGTTGTTCGTCGTTGAAGTAATCGAAGCCGTTGCCGTCACCGGTGCAATCGTCAGCACCTGCTGTGCCTGTGCATTCGGTGTATACTCCTTCGTCGGTTCGGCGTCGCGCGAGTTGTAAGACAGTAGCGTCGCGTTAATGTTCAAGGTGGAGCCTGGGCTTACCGCCGTCGTGCTCGTCACTACGAACGTGACATCTTGATTGCTGCCGGACAGTCCCGTCCAAGTAATCTCGTTGCCAACTCCATTCAGCACGCCGTTGTCGGAAATAGTACCTGTCTTAACCGCCACTCCGACTGGAAGGTTCACTTTCACGGACGCGTTTTTGGCGACGGACGTTCCCGCATTCGTCAATCGGAAGGAAACGCTGATTTCCTTATTATCGTTATTAAAAATCTTGTTAGGTGCCGCTATTGCTACGGCACTAATACCTAGCACAGGTTGAACTACAGTAATACTTGTAGTAGCTGGGGCTGTCTGCACGGGCCCAACTCCAGAACTTGTGTTCCAATACGCGATGGCCGACGTGCTATACACGGTTGGATCGCCGACTAAGAACTTGTCTGTCTTTGCTCTCAATTGCAAATTAAACGTATGGACGATTTCATTGAGCGTTGCATCCTGATTCTCAAGTGTTGCGGTCAAAATGTTGCCGCTGGCTGCCAGCGATTGCGGCTTATTAACAATATCGAAATTGCCCAAATTCGCCAGCGTATCCTTTACAACCAAATCAAATGCTTGAGTACCTTTCGGTACTGTGACAATTATTTGGTAATCAACGGTGTCTCCCGGACGAATCTTGGTAAGATCTCCGCTTGAGGTTGCTGTGATCGCATTCGTTATCGTTACGCTTGGCACGGTTATAGCGCTGGTGCCGATGGTGTAGTCATACTTCGTTCCATCCGTATCCTTACTGTAATAATCACCCGTATTACCTGTAATGGATTTCGTTGAACCGGCGCCTTCCACATGATCTAAAGCCGCATTGAACGTATATGCTATTTCGGCATTTGGAGCTAAGCTAGTTACTAGTCCAAAGCTTATTGTTTGACCCGAAATGTTGTAATTGTTCGGATTCGCGCCAAATATGAAGCCAGCCGGCAATACAGCAGTCGGCGTAAAGCTATAGGCTGTATTTTTACCTTTGTTTCTCACTGTAGCTGTGAATTGTTTAGCCGAATCGCCTTTCTTCATTGAAGCCGCATTCGGTGAAAGAGTGATCTCTAATTGAGGCGCTTTAACCGTCACCGTCACCTTAGCTACAGGTGAAATGGAATGATGGTGCGGCGGCGTACTGAGCGAACTGTCGTCATTCCACTCAAACCAGGCATCGGATTGATGATCTTCCTGTGCACCGGGATTAATTCGATTCACTGTCGTTTTATAGTAATACGTATAACGATCTCCCGCTGCAGGCGACGGAACGTTTATCGTCACTTTTCCAGCTACTGGTGTAGCGGTGACAGGAATAGTTCCTACATGTGTAGATGTATCGTAATTTTTGTAAATATTAGTTAATGTCTCATTGTTCGGTATTTCATTAATAACTGATGGAGCGTACGCGATTGTATTTGCAGGCACTTGAACATCGACTTTGTACACAACCCAGTCGCCTACACGAAGGTTATTCTTATCATTGGAAGTATCCACAACCTCCTTAGTAATAACTGGAGATTTCGCATACAGCTTTGTTTGCGTTGTTTCAAGCCCGTTGTATGTACGGTGAACGATGTTTGTGTCATTCTGGCCCACATAAGTCCATGCCGCTTTCTCAAGAACAATCTCCCGGGCTGCGCCAATCGGATTAATCACATTAGCTTTATATTGTACGATCACGCTCTGGCCCGGATTAATCTGCGGAACCTCTGCGAAACTCAGCACATTCCCCACTGCTGTAAACGTATAGCTTCCGAAAGGCTGTGGAGTAGTCAGATCCGTCGGCACCGTTTCAGTCAGCTTAACATGGTAAGCCGGTGTGGTGCCGGTATTCGTTAACGTAAGGGTAATGGTTACCTCATCAGTGCCTACCAAATTTGTCGTCTTGTTGACAGAACGGCTGATGATAACCTCAGGCTCTTCATACACCAGCTTTACTTCCTGACGTTTGCTCTCTACGATGCCGTCTGAATTCTCATAAGACAGCTTCACCAAATTTTTGGCGCCTTTGTCCTTCTTTACGGAACTTGTATTATCGGTTACCAACACTTTAATTTCTTTAAATAGCTCAGCTAATTGACCTTCATTAATCTTACGATTGACAGCGGCCCAATCCCAGATTAGCAAATTTTGCACAGGGTCATAGGTAGGTACAATCGTATCGATTACGTAGCTTGTAGGGTCGCCCACAAGTGTCGTTCCGAGCGGTAAATAATCGTAAATACGCACGTTATGCTGCTTCGCTTGCAAGCCAATCGCATCATAGCCTACGTGAAAGTCGACGTTATCCCCAACGGTTACAGATTGAGTCTGCGGATTAACAGGACTGCCCCGTACAATAGTACCGCCATTGACCATGGTAATACGCTCATTTATGGTTGGAGTTCCCACGTACACTTCCGTGTAATCGGAGTCCTTAACAACTCCGGAAGAAACGGTTTCACCGCTCACCTCTACATCGTTGACGAGCACATCGTTCGCAACAATCGGGCCTTCCCCGTGCGCAGCAGTCCAGGCATTGTCTACCTTTACTTCATACTCCAGTGTAATCTGTCTCTTGGCAGCGTCAGAATAGCTGAGCGTGCCTAAATCCCAATCCAGCACGGTCTTCCCGCCTGATTTTGTTGGAGAAGCCACCGTTCCTGGCGTTGAAATATACTTAACAAAGGTCTGCCCATCGCCAATCGTATCTTTTACATGTACGTTCGATACGGATTCATACTCGTTTACCTTTACGGTAAGCGTGTACTTTAACACATCGCCGTAACCGATCGTGGATTTTCCTGTGGGTAGTGCTACGCTTTTGTATACGACTATATCATGCGATACGGACTTCGCTGCTACAGGATGCAGCGCGTCATCTGTATACGTTACACCGTTAACGTTTGCCGTATAAGCAAAAGAGATATTTCGTTCCGTTCCATGCGTAATAACGGCTCCTTGATTTTCAACGCCTGACACAATATCCTTATGGAAATAAGCTGTCTTAAACGTCAGTTGCTTGCTTGCCCCTGCAGTTAAAGATAAGCCTGTCCATTCAATTTTTCGATCCGATCCGCTAACTGTCTGAGCGCTTGTTGTCGCGCCAGCAAATCCGTACACTTCTAACGCGCCACCAACAGTCTGCGTAAACTTACTAAAAGTAGTAATATCCCGCGTATTGTTGATTATCTTAACTGTATACGGAAGCTCCCCCCACTCAGCTCCTCCTACCGGAACCGTTAAATCGCTGCCAGCGCCCTTGACGTTTTTGGCATCATGAATAATGCGAACCGAAAAAGGCACAACCTTCACATTAGTGGTCACTTGACTTGTTGGCGCAATAGCTTCGTAATAGAGCTGACGCGCATCGCTGCTGGCATAAAGGCTTGACTTGATCGGCAAGCTATCGCCGTACTTTACAGCGGCAGGCGGCGCCTTTTTGAGATAGTTATCCGTTACCTTCACCTTAACCGGAAATTCGAATTCTTCATTGCCGGCTAAATCTTTAATATCTTTCCAGAACGCAATGGTTGACCCATCGCTCTGTGGCTCCAACGTGCTTGGGCTTTCGCTGCTAGCAAGTACGATGCCGTCCGGTAGCACAAGCTCAAGGCCTACATTATAGGCGGTTTTCCCCGATCCGGCAGCAGCCTTGTTTTTGGCGTGCAGCACAATTTCAGTTTCTACCCCGAGCACTAGCTCGGCCAGAGGATTGCCCCGCTGTTTATCCCGCAGTTTAGATTGCGGCGTATCATTGACGCCAGTAACCCAGAAATCAATCTGGCTTCCAATATACGGAGTACCCGGACTTGCGGACACCGAACCCACGCCAATAAGGCTGCTGAATAGCTGCAGTACGAGCAGTGCCGACAGCAGAATAGATAAATGCTTCTTCAAACGAATCATGGTACACTCTCACTTTCTTATAGAAAACATATAGTTCTATAATACCAAAAATAACTAAACAATTTGCGATTAAATTTGACATTCTATGATAAATTACTCATAACAAACAGGAAAAACGGCTCTAGAAGAGCTGCGATTAATACAGTAATAAAAAGCAATGAATTCGTGGCGGTTGTTCACTCCCTAGCCGGTCGGTCGCCGTTCCCGCCTCTACCGCCCTCATAGAAGACCGAGCCGTCTCCATCGTCCGCGAGTTTGCAGGAATAAAGCGGCGGCGCCTAGAATTCCATAAGTATGATGATAAAGCCAAGGCTTTGAATGCTAGGCTTTTTTTACGTACGGTTGAAAAAAAAGGAACTATGCGGCGTCGCGCTCGTTGTTTTGGTAGAGGAGGTTGCCGGAGTGGATTACGAGTATATCAAGCAAATGGACGAAGGGATCGACCGCAACGCCTTGCTCGACGAGCTGATGATGACGTTCGGCAAGGATGTGTGGAACTATGCGTTCTACTTGACGCGTCGCCGGGAACTGGCCGAGGATATCGCCCAGGAAACGTTCATAAAAGCCTACAACGCGATTTATTCGTTCCGAAGTGGGATGACGATGAAGGCGTGGCTACTCACGATCGCCCGCAACACGGCGCGGGATTACTTTAAATCTTCGTGGTTCCGCCGCGTCCAGCTGGTCTGGGAGGAGTACGAGACGAGCGTGTTCCAGCCTTCCGCGGAGAAGCAATGGTTCGTGTCGCAGGAGCAACGCGAAGTGTGGAATGCCGTTTTGAGCTTGCCGCTGAAGCAGCGTGAGACGCTGCTGCTGTACGCGCATCACCATCTCACACTGAAAGAAATCGCGGAATTATTGCAGCTTAGCGAAGGGACGGTCAAGTCGCGTATTTTTCGCGCGCGGGCCACTATTAGCCGCAAGCTGGGCAAGCCTGCGGCTTTTGAAGGAGGAAAGCGTCCATGAATCATTCCGAATGGGAGAAGCTCCTCGAAGAGCTTCCGCTCGGCAGCGGCGGCTTCTCCCCGAAGTCCATGAAGCAAATTAAGGAGAGGATACGATTGAATGGTAAACGCAAAAGCCCCATCCGAGGCATTGCGATCGCGGCGGTTTGCATGCTGCTAGTGGCCGTCGTCTGGGCAGTCGGGGATTTCAGCGGGGCGCTCCTTCCGAGCTCTGGGGCAGCGAAAACAGACGAGCAAGAGTTTCGGCTGACCGTGCAGTATAGGGACAAATCGAGCTTTATGGCTCAGTTCGGCTCGACTTATATGCTTGATCACCCGAAAGCGTCGTTCGAGGTCGCCGTACCAAGCGAGGAGTACGAAGAGAAGCAAGACTTGGCGTCCTACAAGAAATGGGTAAGCGATTCTAACGCGGACATTCTTCAAGTTCCGCTCGCTTTCTTCGACGACCTCGCCACGGATGGCACGATCGTTCCGCTTGACGATCTAATTAGACAGGAGAAGTTGAATCTCAAAGCACTCTACCCGTCCGGGCTCGATTTGGTCAAGGAAGCGGGCAATGGGCTAATATACGGAATACTCGATGATTTTGATATGAATATGCTGATTTACAACCGGTCTCTGTTCCGGAGCAAAGGCGTGTCGCTCCCCGAGCAAGGCGCGACGTGGGACGACATCGTCCGCTTAGCCGCGCGCTTCGAAGGCACGAGTTACCAAGGCAAGCCGGTGTACGGCTTCTCGTATGGATACGCTCCGGATCCGTTTCAAATGATTAATGACATCGGGCAGTCCCAAGCGCTGTCGATCGTGGATGCGAAGGGTCGCCCGCAAGTAAACGGCGCCTCATGGAAAGCCATCTGGAGCCAAGTATCGGAAGGTCTTAGCAAAGGCTGGATCAGCAATGAATTGCCGGATAATGCTGAAGAGCTCGACCCGTTAACGGCGGCTATCGCTGGCAATCCGTTCTATAGCGGCCGCTCCGCGATGACGCTGCAGCCTTACCTTTCGTGGTACGTCATGAGCGAGGCGATCCAGCGGGGCTTGTTACAGGACGAATGGGGGGTTATTCCGTTGAGCGCGCCTACTACGCCGGGTAAGGTTAGCGCGCTGACTAACTCTACGATCTATTCCATTAACGCCAAGTCTGCCAACCAACCGCAGGCGATGAAATTCCTCCATTTTCTAGCAAGCAAGGAACGGTCGAACAAGGCCGTCGAGATGGGGGGACCGAGCCTGCTGTTCGCGGCGACGCCGGACGCGAAGATCGGGGAAGACTCTCCAGTTAATCGCTATTACGAGACCGGGCTGGATGTGTCCGCCGTGATGCAGCAAGCAGAACGTAGTCGGTTGCCCGCGTACGGCCAAGTCATAAGCGTTCTGTCGGCGAACGCGAACGCAGCGGTTCGGGACATTGTGGCCGGACAGTCGACGGTTGACGAAGCGCTGGCCCGGCTGCAGGCGGATGCGGAGCAGGCTGCGATGCTCGGTGTCTCGGAGGCGAGTCGATGAGGCCGGCAGTCTTAAGAGTGCGAGGGCGCTTCCTTGCCGTAGTGGTGCTCGCGGTTGGCATGCTCGCGGCATCTAGCGGTTGCACCGGCAAGAAGCCGCTGACAGAGCCGAACGAGATGACGATTGCGTGCATCAACCAGATGACATTCGATGCGTTCTACCGCACCGCCTTTCAGTCCGTCTTTCCGAATACGAAATTCAAGATCGTACCGCTGGAGGATCCGATTTATTATCCCTACAATCCCAATTTCGGAGTCCCGCTTAAAGAAATGTTCGAGACGAAGAAACCGGACCTCGTTATCCTGTGGGACACGCAATACAAATTCGCCGCCGATGCGGGATGGCTACGCGACCTAGAGAATATGGCGTCATTGAACAAGTTCGACCTTGGCACGCTGCACGAGGGGGTGCTCGACAGGGCACGGAACAATGAGGAAGGTAAGCTGTACGGGCTTTCGCCTACCTTTGACTCCTCGGCGGTCTATTACAATAAAACGCTGTTCCAACGCTATGGCGTACCGCTGCCGGACAAGGATATGACCTGGGATGAGATTCTGCGGTTGGCGGGTTTGTTCATGGACCAGCCAGGGGGCGAGGAGGGCGTCAGAGGCCTCAGCCTAAAATCGTTGACTAAGCCGTTCGACCTCATGTCCAATATCGCCCAGACCGAAGGGGTTGAGAAGTACGACAAAACGGCCAACCGTCTCACGCTCGACAGTAAATCTTGGCATGCCATTATTTCTAAGATCATAGCCGCATACCAGCACGGTACATTCATTACCGAACCCTACAAGACCAAGGGCAAATATATTGGTTTGGACGAGATGCGTGAGCGCGACCTGTTCGCCCATGGCAAGGCGGCGCTTACGGTCGAAAGTGACTATTACGTGGGTGAGCTAAAGCGGCTGTACGTAAAGTTCGAGTGGGGCGTGCTGCCTGGACCGGTCCAATCACGGGACCCGAGCCGGGGTGGGGATATTGGGGTGAACTCCATGTTTGCGATTCCAGCAAAGTCGGACCATCCCCAGGAAGCTTGGAAGCTCATCGAGGAAATCATGTCAGTGAGAATGAGCGAAGTTTTTTCAGAGAGGGATTCTGGGCTGCCCGCACAGGTAAATGGAAGAATGGCGAAGGATCCGCTGTATGAGGTATTCTACAAGCTGCGGCCAGTACCGCTGCAGATGGAGTATTCGCTTGGCGTCAACGAGAAAAACGAACTGTTTCAGATCATCGACGACGAGATCGACGCGGCGATCTCGGGCCGCAAGTCGGTCGACGACGCCATCGCGGCGATTCAGAAAGCCGGCACGCGGCTGCTTCCGGCTCGCTAAAGACAGAAATAGAGAGGAAGCATGTTTGAGGGCTGCAACAGGTTGCCGGGAGGCAGGCTGTTGCGGCCCTTTTTGGCAATCTCGTTCAACAGCTTGCAAACAAGCGGTCGGCTAAACTGGTTGCCTGGAGCTAACCAGCATGCCTTTTATTCTGTATAATTTTTCATAATGAGGGCGGCGACGAGGGTCGACAGAATAATGTGGGTATGACTATAATTTAATTCAACATTATGGTAAAATAACCAAAATTAAAAATGGGTATAAGGGGTTACGCTGTCATGTATGAATTGTCCCGAGATCAATTTCATAAAGCTATTCCTCTCCTCGAAAATGGTCATCCTCATCCTGAGGTTCAGTCCATTTTAGAAAATAATAATCCTGGTTGGATATTTTCTGATCAAGTAAGCTCACCAAGGACCGCCTTAGTTTGGAGCAAGGGGATGAAAGGATTTTACCTTATTGGAGACGAAACCAATAATGCTTTTACCTGCAAGCTTGATGACTTTGTTACAGCAAGTATTGCACCAAGGATGATGGAACTAGGCATGAACTATTTCGAAGTTTCGGGCCATCATGATAATTGGAATCTGAATTCGATATTTGCTTCAAGGGAAATGCACCAATGGGATCAAATCGCATACGAATTATCAGATTTTAATGCACACACTGATGAACATTCTAATCTCCGGGTCGTTAATTTACGATCGCAAGAATGGAGAAAACAAAACGTTCTCAATAGGGAGTTTGTATATGCTCATATTGATCAGTTCTGGGAAACACATGAGGATTTCTATAATATAGGTTATGGATACGCTGCAATTGATGGTTTTGAAATAATTGGTGTCTGTTACTCCAGTTTTGTAACGAAGGAAAAGCACGCTATTGGAATAGAAACTCTTCCTCAGCATCATAGAAGGGGAGTGGGGACTTGTCTGGCAAGTCTAGTTGCGAAAGATATAGCCCAAAATGGGTACCATTCTTACTGGGATTGTTCACAAAGCAATGAAGCATCGAAAAACCTAGCTCTCCGGCTGGGCTTTCAACAAATCCATCAATATCAGTGCGTGGGTTTCCATTTAACTACAAACTATTGATGAAAATTACCCACCGAAGAAGCCGAGCGGTTGAGCGGATTACCACAACTATCGAGTGAAACCACATCTAATTATACAGGGGTGTGGTTTTTTGCTATGTCGACAGCTCTCCTTGCGGAAAAAAACCGAACGCTCCGCTTGAAACTTGCTAATATTAGACATATGGAGGTGGGATGTGGAAAATTCAAATGACTTGCGAATATCGAGCAATTGAATGGAGGCACAATTCCATAATTTAATATGCTCGTCCAGTCACAAAATCAACTCGCTTCTCAATATCGTTTTCAGCAGAATATGCAAGAATAGTAGCCGATATTCATTCTCACTATCAACTTTGCAATTCAGAAATAAAGGGAAGGATCCGGCATGTTCGCTATTTCCTTCCCTGTGGGAGTTACGGTTTATTAAATTCCCCGATATAAACCTCATTCCCCAGACCGAAAGCGTATAACTTTCCGTTAAATAATTGTGCCGAGAACACTTTATCATTGTAGGGAATCTCTTCGCGGTTCCACTCTTTCCCGTCTTTAGACAGATAGACGGATCCGTTATTGCCGACGGATACGAATTGACCCCCGAGAAAATGAACACCATATAAGGATGGAGACCAATTTCTTTCTGCTGTCATTTTGTATTCCGTCGGTATCTTCTTCCATTGCGTTCCGTCCGTAGACAGGAACACCGTATAGGGCAGATCCAAATGATAGTTCTGAGCGACCGTAATGACAAACGTTCCATTTCCCCATGCGATATCGGTAAACCTGAATGTAAAAGAACTGTCGGACGTTTTAATGTTGATGTTAGCTGGCTTCCAGTCCGTTCCATTATCGGATTGAAACGCCTCTGTCGATAGCAGGTACTCACTGACGGCAATGAACTTTTTGCCGCTCCAGGCGATGGAAACAATATTAAAATTCGTGTTCAGCTTTTGCTTCTTCCATGTCTTCAGATCCCTCGAAGACATAATGAGTCCATTGGTGCCGGTGACATAATAAGTATCGTTCGCCCGAATCACCCGGAACATGGATTCTTTCGTTGGCGAGTCGACTTTGGCCCAATTGATTCCGTCCTTGGATGTCATCATTATCCCCTGATCTCCAACGGCAAAAAATTGCTTCCCTGTCCAAATCACGTCGTTAAGCGGCGGGTATTTGTCATCCACCCGGTTGTATGCTACTTTTCCTGAAGCATCCACGCGGAAATATCCCCAGACCGAATTGAGTCCCCCAACCGCAACCAGCTTTCCGTCACCTATGGCTGAACGGTTCAGCATATTCGGCATACGGGTGATCTTCTTGATCAGCTTCCAGTTCACGCCATCTTCCGATGAAAAATGCGCCCAATAGGATCTGCAGATATACTTGGATTTCTCGAACTTAATATCACCGAGGATAAGGTCTGCTCCAGGCACCTTCATAACGGACCATGATTTGCCGTCAGTGGAGGTCATATAAGCGGCGGTTTTTGTTTTTGGATTGAAACTGGACGTAAAGAAACGTCCCTTCACCCATACAACCGCGCCCCATGAATGGCTAGACGTAGAGGTAACAGTCCACTTGGTTCCGTCCGTGGAATACAGCAAGGCGCCGGATGCGGTTGCGACGAACTTCCCGTCAATGAAGAGGATATCGTTGAGCAGGCTTTTGATCGGGAGTGTTACTTTCCTCCAAGAGATACCGTCATTGGATTTGAATAACGATTTGTCCGTCAGAGCAAGCACGACACCATTGCCTGATGCAAGGAGGTGTGCGTTTCTTTCCAACTCAGTTGGGTGCACTTTCCATGTTACGCCATCCTCGGAAGTCGCGAGTACGCCCTTATAAATGTTGTAGTCGTTCGAGTAGCTGCTGATGACGACAAAGCGTTTGCCGGTAAATACCACATCGGTGAAATTGGCGCCCATACGGATAACGGTTTCTTTCGACCAGTTGACTCCATCCTTGGAGGTCCATACTGGAATGCCGTGATTGCTCCCGAGTCCAATGCCGAGGAATAGGCCTTTGCCAAAAACGACTTTATAAAAGAACCTCTCTTTGTCGTTTCTTTCATGGCTTGTCCAATGAATACCGTCGGTCGAAGTAAGCTGATCCGAACTCACATAGACTCCGTTGCCGTAGGCATAGTGGGAGGGCTCATACGCCTCTTGCTCCTCGTAGGATTGCTTAGTCCAGGAAATCTGCGGCTCATAAGGCGGCTTTTGCTGATTTTCCAGACCCGCCAAATTGACTTGGCGTTGCGCCAAGCTAGCGAGTGCCGACTGGTTCATGTCTGCCTTAACGTCGATAAAATTCTCCTGTACGTCGGCATCGCTAAGGGACAGGATCGATACTAACGGGGATAAATCAGAAATCTGGTTACTACTGATTTGAAGAGTTTCCAGCTTGGATAGCCTGGTCAAAGGGCGAATGTCTTTTATTAGGTTGTACTTGATGTATAGCTCCTTCAATTCGGTTAAAGCTGCAAGCGGGCTCAGATCGGAAATGAGGTTGTTGGTTAAATCGAGTCTTGTAAGATTCGTCAATTGCGAGAGTGGGGTTAAATCTTTGATCTTGTTGTTGCTGATCGTCAGATTGGACAGGTTGACGGCATACTCCAAGCCTTGCAACGACTTCACTTCGCCCTTGGCAAGTGCAGGCACAAACAAATATTCAAGGGATTTCATATCGTCCTCGGTTATGGGACCGCCAGGTAAGCTCAGCTTGTCACGAACTTCTTGCTCCAAGAGGGGGTCGCCGAACACGATTGCCTGATTCGCGTTTGCGGAAGGTGAAGGCAATACCTGAACTAGCAGCACGAAAGCGATGAAAACGAATAACAAACGGCGAAAATTCGACATATATATACTCCTTTTGACATGGAAGGATATAGATAATAGTAACATATTGCAACTGGATATTATAGGTAAAAATGAAAGACTATGATCGATAGACATAGCAAGGGGCTGCCCCATAAGTTTCATTGATGCATTTACATTTATCTAATTGTTGGACCGAAAACTTATATGTTACAATGACATAAGAAAGACCGAGTGCGGCAAACACTCGGCCTATACAATTGGCTTGGATGGGATGTCCCTTCAAGTTAATGAAGAGCGCGAAAACCCACCTTTGGCAGCTAACCTTGGGGTGGGTTTTTACTTTCTCTTGTTGTTATTCGCGATGTATGTTAAAAGAGCAATAATAAATGTGCCGAAAAGAATCATGATTGTAATTGCGTCCTTTACTTCCATAGCTTCACCTCCTTTCGAAGGGAAACTATGCCCACCCAAGGTATTCAATTGTACATGTTTATCTTATCTTTAATTCGAAATGCGATCAAGTGTTCGTTGAGTGTTAAGAAGCTGGAGCGATTGGATTAGCTATAGGTCCTCCGAAATCTACTCGATTAATGAATCCGGCATTGTGTGGCTGATGAGTGCTAACGCCTTTATGTCGATGAAGAAGCCTGTGCGTGTGAGAATTCAGGAGTCATAGAGCATTATGGCGATACAAGGTCGGTATTTCTAAGTTCATAGCCAAAAAATGAAATCAATCGTTTGCATGTTAATTTTACTCGTAGCATAGTATCGCTCCTCGAAACCATACACCGCACTTACCGCCAGCGATGAGCTCTAAAAAGCCAGCTGAGGACAGGCTTGAAGACAGGTTTGAGAACAAGCGTTATTGCACCGATAATGTCGGGACCCACGGCGTCGGGGGCTAGAAGGGCCTTTTGCGCATACTGATCGTTTATTATATACGTCCACGTTGAGGAAGGGCTTTTTAAGCCTAATCGTTCCCACTCGGAAGGGTTGTTTGAATCTCCTAGTATTTCCATCATTATCGAAGTTTCTTCTTCTATTTTCGCCGGAATTTGTTCGAACTCCTGGATAATTCGCTTATGAAACTCGTCGATCGGGCTGCGACTCGCAAGACCTTCCAAATGGATGCCTTCGCGAATATACGAAACATAAGAGAGATGCTCGGCCCAAAACTTGTCGATATAAAACAATCTGACGCGCTGTTCCGAGGGGCTCATTGGCGTTTCACCGGTCAAAATAGCAAAGCGATCTTGAAATAGGATGCGCCTTTGATCCTCTACCATATCCGAATAGTAGTTCAGCTCTTTGCGGATGTGGAAGTTCTGGCCCATGATTACATGCTGAATGTGGACAATTTTGTTGCGCAGCAAAGCTTCATCGAGTGGTTCGTCCTGTTTGAGTTTCTTGTAGGAGGACGGGATCGCTTTGTCGATGCCGAAACGCAATATCAAATCGTCCTCCAAGGTTACGAAAAATCTGGACGCTCCCGGATCTCCTTGCCGGCCTGCGCGACCACGCAATTGATCGTCGATTCGAACACTTTCATTCACGAGTGTACCTATCACATACAGACCGCCAAGCTTCGCAACAACATCCGCCTGCTTTGCGTCTCCGCTACCAAGCCGTATATCCACGCCACGCCCGGCCATGTTCGTGGACACCGTTACGGCGCCGATCTCTCCCGCTCTAGCAATAATTTCGGCTTCTTTCGAATCGTTTTTCGCGTTAAGCACGTGGCAATTCACGCCGATTTGCTGAAGGCACTCTGCCAAAACGCCCGATTCTTCGACGCTCGACGTGCCGATCAAAATTGGCCTTCCGGTTGCATGGACGGACGCGATTTCGTCGACCAGCGCTTTCAGCTTCGCTTCCTTGTCGGTATAGATTTTGTGAGGGTGATCGATTCGGATGCAAGGACGATTGGGCGGAATCTGAACCACCTGCAGCGAATAAATATCCTCGAAATCGATCGCCGAAGCTTGCGCGGTAGCCGTCATTCCGCTGATTTTTGGATATAAGCTCAGCAAATGCTGAAGCGTAATCGTGCCAAGTACTTGGCCACCGGCATTCGATATAATTCCTTCCTTCGCTTCCAGCGCTGATTGCAGCCCGTCCGGCAAAAGCCGGTTTTCCGCCACGCGTCCGGTATATTCGTCGATCAGTTCGACTTTACCGTCGCGTACGATGTAATCGATATCCCGTTTTAATAGAGCATCTGCATGAAGGGCGCAATTGATCGACGATAACAAATGACTGTTATGGCTTTCGTACAAATTATCGCAGTGCAATAGCGATTCTACCTTTTCGGAGCCCGTTTCGGTTAAGTAGACGTTACGCTTAAACTCATCGAAAACGAAATGCTCTTCGTGATGCAATTGCTTGGCCACATCCGCGAATCTTGTGCCGTCGTGTCCAGTAGGTGCGGCTTCACCTGCAATTACGAGCGGAACGCGCGCCTCGTCGAGCAGCAGCGAATCGGCCTCGTCGACGACCACGTAATGAAAATCCCGATGGACGGTATCGCCTGCGATCAACGCAATAGAGTCGCGCAAATAATCAAAGCCCGCCTCTTTGGCCGTCACGTACGTAATGTCCGCCGAATAAGCCTGCTTTTTCTCGGCCAAGCTCATGCCCGCTTGAAGCGCGACTACCGATAGACCAAGAAATCGATAAATCGGTCCCATCCACTCTGCATCCCTGTTCGCCAAATAATCGTTAAACGTCAGGATATGCACACCTTTGCCCATTATCGCGTTTAAATACGCCGGCATAACGGCAGCAAGCGTCTTCCCTTCGCCTGTCTGCATTTCGACCAAATTCCCTTCGTGAAGGGCAATAGCCGCCATAATTTGAACCTCATATGGCCGCATGCCAAGCGTTCGCTGAGCCGCCTCGCAAATTAATGCGTAAGCATCGATCAGCAGCTTATCGAGCGGCGTGCCAGCCTTGGCTTCACTTTGAAGCCGCATAGATTCGGCCTTTAGCCGATCGTCGTTCCACTCTCGCAAATCCCGTTTATTTATCGTTTCGGCTTTGTCTCGATAACCTTTCAGCTTGTGAAGCGCGTCGCGTTCTTTTACCTTTTGCATTAGTTTGAAGGCAATGTTCATGCGCACCTGGTCCTCTCCTCGCTACCGATAAATGTTGATAGGTATACGCTTGTTGCGTAAGGAAGTTTCAAATTGATAGGGCAGTTCTATCAATAAGTGGCAAAATGCCTATTGGACGGTCCTGTCAAACAGATGATAACATTGGGTTCATATTCCGTCCGTTCCACAAAATTCGTTATTATACGACAAGTGAGGGTGTGGCGATGCTTGCGTACATACGGGTTGATTCACCAAAAATCCGATTTCTCATTTTATAAATCCGACTATACTTATAGGATTTATGAATTTAAAAAGAAAGGGTGTTAAACATGCAACATGTACGAACAAAAGGCTTCAACCTGAGCGGTAGATTGGCGGTTCTTAGCATTATTGCATTATTGCTTTCCTTGCTATCCCCAGCGGCTCATAGCTATGCAGAGTCATCCAAGACGACGCTCGATCTTGCCAAAGGAAGCATAGTCATCGGCAACGGGACAGTGTCCGGCAAGACATCTTCGGGAGCTGCGGCTGCTTACAACGCTAGCGGCTACGTCATCACGAGCAGCTCAAGCGCCGTAAGCTCCAATACGGTAACGATCAATGGTGGCGAGCAGCAGGTTGATCTTCATAACCTGAAAATCACGACCGGCTACAATGGCGCGTCCCCTGTCTCGATCGAAAATGCGGGAACTAAAGTTCGGCTTACGCTCAGCGGCACGAACGTGCTGACAGCGGGTAATCCGAAGAAAGCGGCGCTTGGCGTTGCAGAAGGTACGGAGCTTACGATCGGCACGATTGACGGAAGCGTGAATCATGTGCTGACTGCCAATGGCTACGGCGGAAGCGCTGCTGCGATCGGCGGCAACGAATCGGGAGCATCGGGCAAGATTACCATTAATGAAGGCACGATCAATGCCAAGTTTACGTCCAGCGGTAACTATGGCGCGGCAATTGGCGGCGGACAAAGCGGTGCAGGCGGCGTCATCGTCATTAATGGCGGTGTTGTGACAGCTGAATCTTATGGCGGATCGGCCGCGGCAATTGGCGGCGGTTATTCCTCGACAGGTTACAACGGCAAATCGACTTCCGTAACCGTCAACGGCGGAACGGTAACGACGAAAATTCCTAATGCTGCAACGTATGATTCCATTGGCTATGGCAAGGTCGGAACGACTTATGCTTCTGCGGTGCAAGCTGCAACGTCGGTTGTGATTAACGGCGGCGCAATCATTAACAAGAACGACAGCAACAATATTACATCGCTATTGTACAAGCGGTTGCCGGTTAATGGCAGCGGAGAAACGGTATATTCCGTTGGCATCAAGTTTGATGACGCTCCGTCCAACGGAACGACTGTAACTTTGTCTCATGCAAGCGGCAGCGTAGCAACGAAGACGCTCAATAGCGGCAATGTATATACTTTCCTACCTGCCGGAGCGCACGAAGTGGTCGCAACGCGCGAAGATACAGGGTCTGTCTACTATGGGCTCGTTGACGTTAACACGTCCAGCTCGAACACTCCGAACAGCTCGGGCGCAGTATCTCGCACCATCAAGTCCACCCCGGTAATTGCTGTGGTGAACGCAGATGCTGCGGATGCCGATCTGAATGACGGCAAGACGAGCGTACTCGTTATCGGAAATTACAGTGAGATCGTCAACGGTGGCAGCTATCTGCTAGAAGCCGGCAACGACTATACGATTCAATGGTACAAAGGCGCCACGTTGATTGCGGGAGATGCAGACGACGCATCGCGATTGACAGTCACGCCTGACAAAGGAGATACGTTCAAAGCGAAATTCGTAGCGACATCGACGGGCAAGGCCATCGGCTCGACTTCCTTCTCGTCCGTGAAAACAACGCTCGGACCGAAGAACCCGAGCATCCCAGTTCCGGGAATTGACAGCAATTTATCTGTAACCTCGGAAGCGGAATTCACCAAGCAGCCAGATCCGACAGCAGGCGCAATCACCTATACGGTGAAGCTGACTGCCAACGATGGATCGAACGCTCCGATCGCAGGAGCAACCGTACGTTTCTATCAGGACGGCTCCAAGTATACGAGAGTTACGGGAGCTGACGGCATCATTCGCTTTACGTTCGGCGCCTTGCTGCCAGGTGAGCACGCGATCAAAATCGCATTCGAGACGGGCAAAGTGAACGGCGTTCAATACAATGGCTCGACTTACGATAAGAGCTTTACCGTCGTCAAGCCGGAGAAGCCGTCCGGATTCACAACGATTGCGGCCAAATCGGGTACGACTAACGGTAAAATATTCGGCGCAGACGAGTCGCAGGAGTACATCAAGTGGATTCCTACCATCGGCATCAACCAGCAGATCTATCCGGTTACGGGCGATGTAATCGAAAATCTCGGACCTAGCTTGTATAGCATTCGTTATAAGGCATTTTACGACGGAGACGTTTACAGCTTGGCATCCGACTATCGCTACCTCGTTTGGGTACAAACGGCGCAATGGACAGTGACGCCGGTTGCGACCGATTCCGTAGTGTGGGAAACGGGAGCTGTTGATGTCATCGCCGGAGGCAGTGCGCAATTTGTCGTAACGCCGAAAGAAGGCTACGAGATCCAAGCAGGCGATATTCAAGTGAAATATGCCAACTATTCGTATGACAGCAGCACGCATATTCTGAGTCTCGACACGATTACAAGCGATATTCGCATTGTGATCAACGCGACGAAGATCGAATAGAAACAACCTTCTAAAACTAGAGACACAGGAGCGGTCGTTCGCTCCGATCAGCGAGCTCTCGATTCGGGAGCTCGTTATTATTCAATAAATCATTTGGTACAAGAGAGGAGAGCATGAGAGATGAAGAAAACAAAATGGTTAAGTTATGTGTTAACAGCTGCACTTGGGCTGAATCTGTTTGCGGTGGTTGCTCCGCCCGTCTCAGCGGCAGACGTAGTTCAGACGGAGCTGGATATTTCCAAGGGGGATATTGTAATCGATAAAGATGCGGTGACCGTTAACAAGGTTGCAGTTGCCTACAATCCTAACGGTTATGTTATTAAGGGTAAAGCATCAACAACCTCTGCTACCATCACGATCAAAGGCGGCGTGGAGCATAATATTACACTGGATACTCTTACAAACGACAGAACAACTACAAATAGCAACGCGAGTGGGTCGGCTCTAGTCTTAGCGGGAACAGGAACGAAAGTCAATTTGCTTTTAAAAGCGACAAGCTCGCTGTCTACGTCCAGTAATGGCAAAGCGGGAATTAACGTGCCACCTGGTACCGAGCTCGTCATTAATACAGTTGACGGGAACGATACGCCTAAACTGATTGTCAAAAGCGCAGGAACTGCCGCGGCGATCGGAGGCAATGATAACGAGAGCGCCGGGAAGATCACCATTAATCACGGTACGATCGACGCTTCGTTCAGTAGCGGCGGGGCTACTGCTGCGGTCATCGGCGGAGGCAAAGGTGGACAGGGCGGAACGATCGTCATCAATGGCGGGGTCATCACCGCCACTCAAGACATCAATAATAATACAGGAGCTGCGATTGGTGGGGGCAATGTGAACAGTCCTTATCCGGATTGGGTGGATAAGCTGAAGCCCGATACCAGCGTCACGATTAATGGAGGCACCATCATTACGAAGGTAAAGAACAATCCGTCCTTTGACTCCATTGGAATGGGCTATGCCAATACCAAGCTTGAAGAAAATACCGCAAGAACCAAAGTGGTCGTTAATGGCGGAAATATTTACACGACTAATGCATCCAGTAATGGCGTCTCGTTGTTATACAATCGCGTCCCGGTAAATTCCGATGGCGTATCGGTGTACGCTACATCCATTAAAGTAGATCCGGCTCTGACGAGCGGAGCGGCTGTTACGGTCAAATATGCAGACACAACGTTAGACACAACACTTCAGGGCTCTTCTGGCTCGGTTTATTTATTTTTACCGGTAGGCACGATTCCGGTTGAAATTACGAATAAATCGAACGGAAAAACTCATTTCGGCAAAGTGAAGACTACCACCGCCACCGCCGCCACGCCAGGCATCTCATCATACCCCTTTAGTGCGGGAACGGTCTCCCGTTTGATTGGAAGCACAGCACCGAAGGTATCTGTACTGAGCAATGCTGACAACGGCATCAGCAGCGGTCGCTTTTTTTACGGAGCCAACGTAACTCTGAGTGTCACCAATTTAGATGATATAGTAAACAAGAGTGATTACCCTCTAGTTTTTGGGACTGATTTTACGGTTGAATGGTATAGAGGTACGGGGAATAATCCAGCCCGCATCGATACTAATAATCCAGCTCAAGTGACAGTAAATCTGGGACAGGGGGAAGTAATTCGAGCCAAATTAGTGGCGATTGATCCCCTTGTTTCCCCTGCAACCAAGCTAGATGCCAGTTCTACCAACTTTTCCGATAGTCTAATAGCAGATTGGCAAAGGAGAACGCTTGGGTTCCAAGATTTGAAGTCTGGCTATCCTTTTGGCGCTTCTGGGACAGTTATAGCCAAAGCTAGCGCAGGCTCGGATGCCATTACTTATGCGAGCTCCGATTCAAGCATACTATCGGTAGACGCATCCACCGGAGCATGGACCGCCCACAAGCTCGGGTCGGCTACGATTACAGCTTCAATTTCTGAGAATGCAACAGATAAGCTGTCAGCGGCAGCAGTAAGTCAGGTGGTTGAGGTTACGCCTATTATTCCGCTGGCACCGGTTCAAGTGAGCGCTGTGCCCGGAGATCAACAAGCTGAAGTCAGTTTCGTAGTTACACCGAATAAGGATGGAAGTGCCAATACTGGCTATACCGTGACTGCATGGAACGATGAAAATGTAGCCGGGACGGGAACAGGTACGAAGAGCCCGATTATCGTAACGGGGTTGACGAACGGAAAGTCTTACACGTTCACGGTAGTTGCCAAGAATGCGGTTGGCAATTCGTTGGTATCGACAGCGTCCGCAGCGGTAACGCCGGTGGGGGTGCCGAACGCGCCGACAGGCGTAACGGCGACGGCGGGTAAGGGTCAAGCGACGGTAGAGTTTATAGCGTCGTTGGACAACGGCAGCGAAATAACGCTCTACACGGTAACGGCGTGGGACGATGTAACGGCAGTCGGGACGGGAACAGGAGTGGCGAGCCCAATTACAATAACGGGTTTGACGAACGGAAAGTCTTACACGTTCACGGTAGTTGCCAAGAATGCGGTCGGCAGTTCGTTGGTATCGACAGCGTCCGCAGCGGTAACGCCGGTGGGGGTGCCGAATGCGCCGACAGGCGTAACGGCAACGGCCGGAAACGGCCAAGCGACGGTAGAGTTTACGGCGCCGTCAGACAATGGAAGCGAAATAACACTCTACACGGTAACGGCGTGGAATAACGGAACACAAGCCGGGACGGGAACAGGTGCGGCGAGCCCGATTACAGTAACGGGTTTGACGAACGGAAAATCGTATACGTTCAAGGTAGTGGCGACGAATGCGGTCGGTAATTCGTTGGGATCGGAAGCATCAGCGGCGGTAACGCCGATAGTAACGGAGACGCCGGCGGCGATTCCGAATGCACCGACAGGCGTAACGGCGAAGGCAGGTAACGGCCAAGCGACGGTTGAGTTTACAGTTCCATCGAACAACGGCAGCGCAATAACGCACTATACGGTAACAGCTTGGAATAATGGGGCTAAAGCCGCGACGAAAACAGGCACGACGAACCAGATCACGGTATCGGGTTTGACGAACGGAACGTCGTACACGTTTAAGGTAGTTGCGACGAATGCGGTTGGCGACTCATTGGAATCCGCTGCATCTGAGGCAGTAACGCCGACAGATGTAACGGAGACGCCGGCAACTGTGCCGAACGCGCCGACAGGTGTGACAGCGACGGCTGGTAACGGCCAAGCGACTGTAAAGTTTACAGTGCCGTTGGACAACGGCAGCGCAATAACGCACTACACGGTAACAGCTTGGAATAACGGGGCTAAAGCCGCGACGAAAACAGGCACGACGAACCAGATCACGGTAACGGGATTGGCAAACGGAACGTCGTACACATTTAATGTAGTTGCGACGAATGCGGTTGGCGACTCATTGGAATCCGCTGCATCTGAGGCAGTAACGCCGACAGATGTAACGGAGACGCCGGCAGCAGTGCCGAACGCGCCGACAGGCGTGACAGCGACGGCTGGTAACGGCCAAGCGACGGTAAGCTTTACAGTGCCGTCGGACAACGGCAGTGAAATAACGCACTACACGGTAACAGCTTGGAATAACGGGGCTAAGACCGCGACGAAAACAGGCACGACGAGCCAGATCACGGTAACGGAATTGACAAACGGAACGTCGTACACGTTCACGGTAGTAGCTACGAATGCGGTTGGTGCTTCAACGCAATCTGCTGCATCGAATGTCGTTACCCCGACGGGCGATACCGGAGTTTTTATTCCCTCTCCGCCTATCGTTGACGATAAGGGAAAGAACGACAATCAGTCGGTACGCAATGAAACTGACATCCCAAGCAATCAGTCGGGTAGCCTTCAGTTAAATCAAGAGGTTTGGGTTACAGTTCCATCCGGAACGGCTGATAAACCGTTAAAGATCAAAGTAGAGAAGCTTACGGGAGCAACCGATCTTGTGGCAGACAAGGAAACGTTGGCAAGTCCAATCTATGAGCTCACGAAAAATTTTGCAGAAAATTTCAGTCAGAACATTACGTTGAAGTTCGCTTTTGATACTTCTGTACTAAAGGATGACGCGCATACCGTTTCTGTGTTTTATTATGATGAGACCGCCCGCCGTTGGGTAGAAATTGGTGGCGGTATCGTAAACAATGGATTTATTACGATTAATGTCAATCATTTCACCAAGTTTGCGGTGTTTGTTGTAGCCAAGAACACGGAGCCGGTAGAACCGGGAGTGCCACAGTTTACAGATTTGGAAGGGCATTGGGCGGTCAACGCAATCAAGCAAGCTGTTGCAAAAGGATTCGTCAACGGATATGCTAACGGTCAATTCAAGCCGAATGGTCACATTACTCGTGCTGAATTTATCGCAATTCTCGTGCGCGTGTTGAATCTGCAAACTGAGGGTGCGCAATTAAGCCTCACCGACACGGACAAAATCAGCAAGTGGGCCGTGAAGCCGATCGCTCAAGCTGTTGAAGCGAAGCTGATTACGGGGTACAGCGACGGATCTTTCCGGCCCAATGAACAAATTACTCGTGCGGAGATTGTGACGATTATTGCCAGAGCATTTAACTTGAAAATAAAAGAAGGCGTCGCCTCAAGCGGATTTGCCGATGACCGGTTAATTCCCGCCTGGGCTAAAGGCGCCGCAGAAGCTGCACGGGAGAAAGGAATTGTCTCCGGTCGCAGCGGCAACCAGTTCGCGCCGAATGATCCGGCGACAAGAGCGGAAGTAATTGTTATTCTGCTCAATGCGCTAGGTAGCAAATAAAATTCAATTCTGAAAGCTTGTCAGGTAACTCATATGGCGACAGCAGTGCTTGAAGTGCTGTCGCTCTACGGGATTATACTTGGCAGGCTTATTTTTTTATTTCGTAGTAACAAATTAAATCTACTCTTTCAATTCCAATAAATCCTAGTATAATAGTTAGTTATTAAGAGTGACGCAAGCTTATATTCATCGTTGAGCGAGAGGGAAATTGCTTTGCTCACACCAGAAGGAGGCGAGCAGCAAGTGAACATAGAGAATATAGAAGCATTCGTTTATGTCGTACACTTTAACAGCTTTAACAAAGCGGCCGACGCCTTATTTTTGACCCAGCCATCGATCTCTTCTCGTATTCAGACGCTGGAAAAAGAATTGGGTGTGAAGCTTCTCGTAAGGGAGCGCAAACAATTTTCGCTTACGGAGAAGGGGGAGATGTTCCTTCCTCATGCACAGCAAACGCTTAAATCATACAGAAGGGCGACGCAATTGTTGGCCGGCAAGGCGACGAAGGTTGAGATGCTACGGCTAGGCTGTACTGAGACGATCTCCCATTATATTATTCCGCTAATTATGCCCAAGCTGAAGGCTAGATTTCCTGATTACCAGTTTAGAATCATTACCGATAACAGCGAATCTATTATCGATAAGGTGCTGAATAAGGAAGTGGATCTGGGATTCGTTCGGAGTATCTCTCATCCTGCGCTTGAATCAATCAGATTCCTCGAAGATCCGATCAAGCTCTGTGTGTATAAGGGGCATCCTTTTTCGCAGAAATCGGAAGTGTCGATCGAGAGTCTGGAATCCGAGTCTATTGTATTCTATGAATGCGGGTCATTGAATTGGACGAAGGTCCATCGTTTGTTCGAAAAATTTAACGAGCCTCCCAAAATTGATTATCATATCGACAATATGGAAACGGCCAAGAAGCTGATGCTTCAGCGTCAAGGAATCGGATTTATGCCTTTGCAATGCATACGTCAGGAAATCGAGGATGGACTGCTGATCCCGGTTGCGGTTCCCATGTTGTCCGAGCTGTCTCTTGTGACGAACCTGATTATGCTGAAGGGTGGGGCCTCGTTCGTATACGAAACAATAATGGACATTATTAAGGAAGTGAAATTGATAGAACCGTTCTATCAATAAGCGGAAAATGCTTATTGGACGGTCTTAGCAAGCAGATGATAACATTGGGTTCATATTCCGTCTATTCCACAAAATTCGTTTTTATACGACAAGTGAGATGTGGCGATGCTTGCGTACATACGGGTTGATTCATCAAAAATTCGATTTCTCATTTTATAAATCCGACTATACTTATAGGATTTATGAATTTAAAAAGAAAGGGTGTTAAACATGCAACATGTCCGAACAAAAGGCTTCAACCTGAGCGGTAGATTGGTGGTTCTTAGCATTATTGCATTATTGCTCTCCTTGCTATCCCCAGCGGTTCATAGCTATGCAGAGTCATCCAAGACGACGCTCGATCTTGCTAAAGGAAGCATAGTCATCGGCAACGGGACAGTGTCCGGCAAGACGTCTTCAGGAGCTGCGGCAGCTTACAATGCCAGCGGCTACGTCATCACGAGCAGCTCAAGCGCCGTAAGCTCCAATACGGTAACGATCAATGGCGGCGAGCAGCAGGTTGATCTTCATAACCTGAAGATCACGACCGGCTACAATGGCGCGTCCCCTGTCTCGATCGAAAATGCGGGAACTAAAGTTCGGCTTACGCTCAGCGGCACGAACGTGCTGACAGCTGGAAATCCGAAGAAAGCAGCTCTTGGCGTTGCAGAAGGTGCTGAGCTTACGATCGGCACGATTGACGGAAGCGTGAATCATGTGTTGACTGCCAATGGCTACGGCGGAAGCGCTGCTGCGATCGGCGGCAACGAATCGGGAGCATCGGGCAAGATTACAATTAATGAAGGAACGATCAATGCCAAGTTCACGTCCAGCGGTAACTATGGCGCTGCAATTGGTGGCGGACAAAGTGGTGCAGGCGGCGTCATCGTCATTAATGGCGGCGTTGTGACAGCTGAATCTTATGGCGGATCGGCGGCGGCAATCGGCGGCGGATATTCCTCGACAGGCTACAACGGCAAGTCGACTGCCGTAACCGTCAACGGCGGAACGGTAACGACGAAAATTCCTAATGCTGCAACGTATGATTCCATTGGCTATGGCAAGGTCGGAACGACTTATGCTGCTGCGGTGCAAGCTGCAACGTCTGTTGTGATTAACGGCGGCGCCATCATTAACAAGAACGACAGTAACAATATTACATCGCTATTGTACAAGCGGTTGCCGGTTAATGGCAGCGGAGAAACGGTATATTCTGTTGGTATCAAGTTTGATGACGCTCCGTCCAACGGAACGACTGTAACTTTGTCTCATGCAAGCGGCAGCGTAGCAACGAAGACGCTCAATAGCGGCAATGTATATACTTTCCTACCTGCCGGAGCGCACGAAGTGGTCGCAACGCGCGAAGATACAGGGTCTGTCTACTATGGGCTCGTTGACGTTAACACGTCCAGCTCGAACACTCCGAACAGCTCGGGCGCAGTATCTCGCACCATCAAGTCCACCCCGGTCATCGCAGTCGTGAACGCAGATTCTGCGGATGCCGATCTGAATGACGGTAAAACGAGCGTACTTGTCATCGCGAATTACAGTGAGATCGTCAATGGCGGCGGCTATCTTCTGGGAGCCGGCAACGACTATACGATTCAATGGTACAAAGGCGCCACGTTGATTGCGGGAGATGCAGTCGACGCATCGCGATTGACAGTCACGCCTGACAAAGGAGATACGTTCAAAGCGAAATTCGTAGCGACATCGACGGGCAAGGCCATCGGCTCGACTTCCTTCTCGGCCGTGAAAACAACGCTCGGACCGAAGAACCCGAGCATCCCAGTTCCGGGAATTGACAGCAATTTATCTGTAACCTCGGAAGCGGAATTCACGAAGCAGCCGGATCCGACAGCAGGCGCAATCACCTATACGGTGAAGCTGACTGCCAACGATGGATCGAACGCTCCGATCGCGGGAGCCACCGTACGTTTCTATCAGGACGGCTCCAAGTATCCGTATACGAGAGTTACGGGAGCAGACGGCATCATTCGCTTTACGTTCGGCGCCTTGCTGCCAGGTGAGCACGCGATCAAAATCGCATTCGAGACGGGCAAAGTGAACGGCGTTCAATACAATGGCTCGACTTACGATAAGAGCTTTACCGTCGTCAAGCCGGAGAAGCCGTCCGGATTCACAACGATTGCGGCCAAATCGGGTACGACTAACGGTAAAATATTCGGCGCAGACGAGTCGCAGGAGTACATCAAATGGATTCCTACCATCGGCAACAACCAGCAGATCTATCCGGTTACGGGCAATGTGATCGAAAATCTCGGACCTAGCTTGTACAGCATTCGTTATAAGGCATTTTACGACGGAGACGTTTACAGCTTGGCATCCGACTATCGCTACCTCGTTTGGGTACAAACGGCGCAATGGACAGTGACGCCGGTTGCGACCGATTCCGTAGCGTGGGAAACGGGAGCTGTTGATGTCATCGCCGGAGGCAGCGCGCAGTTTATCGTTAAGCCTAAAGAAGGCTATGAGATCCAAGCAGGCGATATTCAAGTGAAGTACGCCAACTATTCGTATGACAGCAGCACGCATATTCTGAGTCTCGACACGATTACAAGCGATATTCGCATTGTGATTAACGCGACGAAGATCGAATAGAAACAACCTTCTAAAACTAGAGACACAGGAGCGATCGTTCGCTCCGATCAGCGAGCTCTCGATTCGGGGGCTCGCTTTTATTCAATAAATCATTATGAGTAAGAGGGGAGAGCAAGAGAGATGAAGAAAACAAAATGGTTAAGTTATGTGTTGACAGCCGCACTTGGGTTGAATTTGTTTACGGCGGTTGCTCCTCCTGCCTCTGCGGCGGAGACGACACAGACGGAGTTGGATATTTCCAAGGGGGATATTGTAATTGATAAAGATTCGGCGACCGTTAACAACGTTGCGGTTGCCTACAATCCTAACGGTTATGTTATTAAGGGAACAGGATCGAGTTCTGCTACTGTTACGATCAAAGGCGGGGTGGAACAGAATGTAACGTTGAACAGCGTTAGAATCGATAAAACCAACTTCCAGACGAATGCTCCAGCAATTGGCGTAACAGGGGTAGGCACGAAGGCCAACCTGATCTTAAGCGGTAATAATATCGTTTCATCGGATAACTCCAAAACTCAATATGCAGCAATTAATGTCCAGCCCGGCTCGGAGCTTGTGATTGATACGATCGACGGGAGCGATACGCCCAAATTAACTGCCACCAGTGGCGGTTCTGCGGCGGCGATCGGAGGCAACCAAAACGAGTCCTCCGGCAAAATTACAATTAATCACGGTAGTATCACCGCTACATTCGGTTCACAAGCCGGATCTCCATCTGGGGTAGCAGCGGTCATTGGCGGCGGTGCCGGCGGTGTTGGTGGCACGATTGTTATAAATGGCGGAATTATCACGGCTACTCAAGCACCCAGTCAAGTATCGGGGGCGGTAATCGGTCAGGGTGATGTATCCGGAACTTATCCGGCCTGGGCGGACAAGACGAAGCCAGATACCTTGATTACGATAAATGGCGGTATTGTTATTACAAAGAACAAGTCCAATCCGTCTTCTGAATCTATTGGTATGGGAAATTCTTCTGCAAATCAGCTTGAAGAAAATAAAACTAGAACGAAGCTCATCGTTAACGGCGGTAATTTTTACTCGATCGCAGGTACTAATGGTGCCCCGTTGCTGCTGTATAATCGAATTGTGGTTAATACCGAAGGCGTTCCGGTATACGCAACAGCCATTAAAGCTGATACAACGTCGAATATCCCTAAGGATACGGAAGTGACGGTCAAGTACGCCGGAAATACAATTGATACAGTTGTCCAGGGAAATAGCGGGGTTAATCTATTCTTACCCGAGGGAACGACATCTTTTGAAATTTTTAATAAAGCGACGAAAAAGTCATATTTCGGCTCTGTGGAGACCACCAATAAAACCGCAAGCACATACCCTTACAGTTCAGGGACAGTCTCGCGCGCGATCGCGACTACAGCGCCGAGTGTTTCCGTATTAAACAACGGTGACAATGGCAACAGTCGCTTCTATTACGGAACGAGTGTAACTCTGAGTGTCAATAATTTGGAGGGGATTGTTAATAAAAGCGGTTATCCGCTGAAATTCGGAAGTGACTTTACAGTTGAATGGTTCAAAGGGCCCGGCGGCACTCCTACCCGCGTACCGGGTAACAGCGATAATCCGACCCAGTTGACGGTAACCGCCTTATTAGGAGAGGTATATCGTGCCAAATTAGTGGCGATTGATTCCGCTGCAAGCAAGCTGGATTCAACTTCTAGCACCAACATCTCCGCGAATTTGACTGCGGATTGGCAGAAGCGAACGCTTAGCTTTACGGATCTGCAAGCAAGCTATCCTTTTGGTGCTCAGGGGACTGTAGCGGCTACTGTCAGCGCAGGCTCGGGCAGTATCACGTATGAAAGCTCCAACTCAACCGTTTTATCTGTGAACGCATCAACGGGTGCATGGACTGCGCTCAAGGCTGGATCGGCTACGATTACGGCTTCAGTTCCCGAGAATGTGACCAGCAAGCAATCATTGGCAACCGTGAGCCAACAAGTTCAAGTCACCCCGATTGTTCCGCGTGCTCCGGTTCAGGTGAGCGCTGTGCCTGGAAATAAACAAGCGGAAGTCAGCTTCGGAGTTCTTGATAATTTGGATGGAAGTGTCAATACGGGTTACACGGTAACGGCTTGGGACAATGAAACAGAGGCCGGGACGGGAACAGGTACAGCCAGCCCGATTACAGTAACGGGGTTGACGAATGGAACGGCGTATACGTTCAAGGTATTAGCTACGAATGCAGCCGGCAATTCACCTGCATCATCGCCCTCAGCGCCAGTAACGCCTGCAGCTGCGCCAGACGCGCCGACCGGCGTGGCGGCGACGGCCGGGAACGGTCAAGCGACAGTACAATTTGTGGCTCCGTCGGACAACGGCAGCGAAATAACGCTGTACACGGCAACGGCGTGGAATGAAGGATCGGCAGTTGGGACGGGAACAGGCAGAGAGAGTCCGATTACAGTATCGGGCTTGACGAACGGAAAGTCGTACAAGTTCACAGTAGTGGCCAAGAGTGCAGTCGGCAATTCGCCTGCATCGTCAGCGTCTTCTGTGGTAACGCCGGCAACAGTACCTGACGCGCCGACAATTGTGACGGCGACTAGAGGATACGAGCTAGCGAAGGTTACCTTTACAGAGCCGGCGGACAATGGCAGCCCAATCACGCTGTACACGGTAACATGGAACAATGGAACAGAGACTGGGACAAAAACAGGTACGACGAGCCCGATAACGGTAACGGGCTTGACCAATGGAAAGTCGTATACGTTCACGGTAGTGGCCACGAACACGGTTGGAGATTCGGAAAAATCGTCGGCCTCAGTGCCAGTGACGCCGGCAGCTGTACCGAATGCGCCGACAGGCGTGACAGCGACGGCCGGTGACGGCCAAGCGGAGGTAAGCTTTACAGCGCCGTCAGGTAACGGTAGCGCGATTACGCTATACACGTTAACGGTGTGGGAGAATGGAGCACAAGCTGGGACGGTAACGGGTACGAAGAGCTCGATTACAGTAACGGGCTTGACGAACGGAAAGTCGTACAAGTTCACGGTAGTGGCCACGAATGCGGTTGGCGACTCGGTAGAATCGGCAGAGTCAGCTGAGGTAACGCCGGCGACTGTGCCTGACGCGCCGACGAAAGTGACGGCGGAGAGAGGGCACGAATCTGCTTCGGTAATCTTTACAGCGCCGTCGAACAACGGCAGTGAAATCACGCTGTACACGGTAACATGGAACAACGGAACAGAGACTGGGACAAAAACAGGTACGAAGAGCCCGATAACGGTAACGGGCTTGACGAACGGAACGGCGTATACGTTTACGGTAGTGGCCACGAATGCGGTTGGCAACTCGGCAGAGTCGGCAGCATCCGCGGCAATAACGCCGGCGGCGGTGCCCGGTGCGCCGACGGGAGTGACGGCGGCAGCCGCCGGTAACGGTCAAGTTACGGTAAGCTTTACAGAGCAGTCAGGCAACGGCAGTGAAATCACACTGTACACGGTGACGGCTTGGAACAACGGAACAAAAGCCGCGACAGCAACAGGCTTGAAGAGCTCGATCATAGTAACTGGCTTGACGTACGGAACGCCGTATACGTTCTCGGTAGTGGCCAAGAATGAGGTTGGTGATTCGCCTGAATCAGAAGCGTCAGAGGCGGTAACGTTAGTTGCGGCTCCGGGCACGCCAACTAATGTAACTGCGACAGCCGGTAACGGCCAAGCGGTGGTAGGTTTTACAGCGCCATCGGACAACGGCAGCGAAATTACGCTGTACACAGTAACGGCGTGGGAAAATGGAACACAAGCTAGGACGGAAACAGGTACGAAGAGTCCAATTACAGTAACGGGCTTGACTAACGGAAAGTCGTATACGTTCACGGTAGTAGCTACGAATGCGATTGGCGATTCAGCCGTATCGACAGCATCGAATGCTGTTACACCGACGGATGGCAGTGTAATCTCCACACCAACCTACCCTGGTGTAGGCGATAAGGGCAAGAATGACAATCAGACTGACGAAATTGTAATTCCGGGTAATCAGTCGGGTACGCTTCAGCTAAATGAAGAAGTTTGGGTCATTGTTCCGGCTGGCACGAAGGAGCAAGCGTTTAAGCTCAAAGTGGAAAAGCTGACGGAAGTAGCCGACCTCGTAGTGGACAAGGATAAGCAAGCAAGCCCGATTTTTGAGCTTACAAAAAGCTTCGTGGAAAATTTCAGACAGAACATTACGTTAAAGTTTGCTTTTGACACATCTGTGCTGAAGGACGACAAGTCGACCGTTTCTGTGTTTTATTTTGATGAGACAGCCCGTCGCTGGGTTGATATTGGCGGTACAGTGAGCAATGGATTTATTACGGTTGAGGTCAATCATTTCACCAAGTTTGCGGTATTCGTTGTAGCCAAGAATACAGAGTCGACTAACCCGCAGCAGGTAGAAACGAAACTGACAGATATTGAGGGACATTGGGCGGCAAGCGTGATCAAGCAGGCTGTGTCAAGCGGCTTCGTAACCGGATATGCCAACGGTCAATTCAAGCCGAACGATCGTATTACTCGCGCTGAATTCGTCGGAATCCTCGTTCGCGCCTTGAATTTGCAAACAGAGGGTGCGAAATTAAACTTTACCGATATAGACAAAACTGGTAAATGGGCCTTGAAACCGATCGCTCAAGCGGTTGAAGCCAAACTTATTACAGGGTACAACGATGGATCGTTCCGACCGAATGACGAAATTACTCGTGCGGAGATTGTGGCGATTATCGCCAGAGCGTTTAACTGGAAAGTAAAAGAAGGCGTCGTCTCAAGCGGGTTCGCCGATGACCGGTTAATTCCCGTCTGGGCTAAGGGCGCCGTAGAAGCTGCGCGGGAGAAAGGGATTGTCTCCGGTCGCAGTGGTAATAACTTTGCGCCTAATGATCAAGCAACCAGAGCGGAAGCTCTTGTCATTCTGCTCAATGCACTAAGCAGCAAATAATTCGAGCATTCAGCAAGTCCGATGTTAGGTCTATATCCCCTCCTGGCAGACAGAAGAATAAGATTAATCCACTGTTGGCCGGAGGGGGATGTGCCTGACGGGCTCATTCCTTGAACCTGAATTTTACGTAAGTTGTACGTGCAGCTGTTATCTTCGGGATTTTATTACCCAAAAATAGTTTTTACCCTAACATTGATTTTGCTCATTGCTTTGTTGGTCGCTTGCACAGAGAAGGCAGCCAATCCGCCCCCATGCAGTTCCCCAAGTGCCAGTGTAAAAACCCAGCATTTACAAGATTTGAAGTTTATTTGTGCTTTCATGAAATCTCAAATTTTTCGCCTATTAAACTAGTTAGTATAATAAAATCAACAATACATCTAAGACTGGAGATGGTATACTCCTGTAAGAATAAACCAATTTCTTACATACAAAGTATAAGGGAGAAGTCTAAATGAAATCAGGATGGTCGGTATTTATTGCTATACTGCTCCTATTATCGGTTTGTTCAAGTGTAACCGCAGCCGAGCCAATCGCTTATCGAGTAACCATTGACGGCAACAACATGAATACATCATTAGCTCCGCAGATTAAGAACGGAACGACTTACGTTCCGATGCTCCCCTTATTTGAAGCATTGAATACCAAGATTTCGATAGATAACAAAACGAAAGAAATAGTCGGCAAAAGAGGGAGCAAAACGTTCAAGCTAACTGTCGGATCAAAAAACGCTATGCTGAACGGTGCTAAGATTGTATTGTCCCAACCTCCCCTTATGATCAAAGGCAATGTCTATGTTCCTATCCAACTCGCGAATAGGCTCCTCGGCGCTGAAATTGAGACGAAGGTCTCCGCAAAGACGATTAATGTTCGTTCGATTGCCATCGATCTAACGATTACAGAGAAGCTTCCGATAAACAATGACGGAAACGAGCCAATTACACTACAACACCCCGGAAACGTAAAGCTTAAATGGTGGTTTAAGGATGAGAGCCCCCATCAAAGGTATACTGGATACGTGGGTCCGAATCGAACGTTAATCTTTAAAGGCTTCGGTGACCGCATAGATACCGATTACAACGGACACAAGTTGTACGAAGATGCATACCAAAGAGAATCAAGCTACAGTTTTCAAGCCAGAATTGGTGCAAAGGGTTATGATATTATTGCGCAAAAAGATAAGGACATCCACAAATGGAGCGGTATATCGCTCTATCTCGGCAGTAATGTATCTACTACGTTTATTATAGATGGCGAGCCTTCTTATGATTTGCTCAATATCAAAGCAGGGATAGATGTGTATGGCAACCTGATCGTACTGACGACGGAAGGCTTAGCTGCATATAACCCCGCGGGGAAACAACTGTGGGTGCGACGGGAATGGCCAACAAAGAATGGTACATTGTCCGCTTTTGAAGCTGGTCTATCGGTATCGGATTATTCCGAAAATCGTCTCTATATCCAGAACTTCGCGGGATATGCAATTGTTGATTCAAAAGGCGAGGCGGTATTTGCTGCAAATGATTATTTTCATCCCGAGATTACTTCTGACGAACTTATGCTCTTTAACGACAGTTCTTATCGTCTTGTCGATGGCCAATTGAAGCTGGTCGGTTCTTCATATAGCGATGGAACAACAGGTAACTACGTTAGTTTGGAAAAAGAGAATTCGCTGAAGCGAATGGACTTGACGGGGAAAAAGCCGTTGTGGATTTATGAACAGCCGCTTAAGGAGAAAAGTAAGGGCTACAGCCTGTTTAGTGAGCTCGTCGTGGATTTGGATGGTAACGCGTATATATCGACAACCGGTGGTACGGTGCATAGTCTCGATCAGGCAGGCAATTTGCGTTTCGTGCTGCATGTGGATAACGGTAGCATTTCCAGCACGCAAATCATACCGCTTTCCTCTACTACATTCGTCGCGATCGATAAAAATAATGTTATGTGTTTTGAAGTTACGAAATAATAGTTCAAAACTAATTGAGTATTGTAGCAGCTGATTAGATGGTCAACCTCAATGCATTGAGTACAATGTAGCCCTGAATCGATACAAATTAATTCCACAACTGGAGTGAGTGGATTAGTTATGCGAGTAATCGGTTGGCGGTGGGGGAAGAGTAAGGGGCTAGGAGAAGAAGAAAGATGTATAGGGTAGAGTCGGATGCGGGTTTGGAGGCTGTGATGGGTTGCCGAGGGGCAGGCTGTTGCGGTCTTCTTTGGCGTTTTCGTTCAACAGCTTGCAAACAAGTGGTCGGCGAAGATTTTGCATAATTTTCATATCTCGGTTCCAAATTAATAGGAGCGATCGTATCTTCTTTGATTTTATGTATCGTCTACTTAAGCATAAGGTACAACCAGTTTACCCTATGAAAAATCCCCTTCGATAAACAACGCAAAGTCAAGATTAAAAGATGTCTCTTTTTCGTTGTCTACCGTAAGGGGATATTGCCAATTTAGTAGGGTGGGACTCCTCTTAGCCTGTCCTCAGATTTCTGCGACGTAATGAATAAAAGTCGTGCCATAGAACGGGACTAGAGAGATTCCACACACTTCCATCTATTAGACTTTCTTTTTCAATAGATTTGCAATATCACTGCTCCTGACGAAGAGGAAATCATTCTTGTTGCCGAATTTGAAGGCGACAAGGCCGACGCCAAGCAACGTCGTCACTTCCTTCTGCGTGAAAGTGAACGTCGCCTGTCCCTTAATCGGTTTCGCGACTTTGTCTTGAAACTTCAGTAGACGGTCGCCGTTCGGCGGATTAAAGATGTTCACATATCGGCTATCCGTGCTCTTGTAGATAATGACGAATTGCGCGCCTGTCTTAGTCGGAGACAGCTTGACCGATACGATGGACAAGTCCTTGCTCGCAAATTGGTAAGAGAAGTCGATATTGCCCTTCGAACCCGCCTTCATGTTCGTACCCGGCAGTGCCTGTCCGATATTGCCATTGTTTCCGGCATTTCCGGCATTTCCGGTATTACCGTTTCCGCCGGAGGCGGGACTTCCGTCCTTCGGATCCGGCAAAGTATACAGCATCATGTAATCGAACTCATTGTTGCTGCCGGTCGATACCAAAGCCGCATCCGGGCGCGCCATCCAACTGCTCCACGCTTGCAGGAACGCGTCCAGTGACAGCCCTGTATCCGCGATCAAGTTCTGCTGCGCGCGCGTCACGTCTTGGTAGTTGCGATATATGGCACGACGGGAAGTTGCTTCACCGTATTTATAATTCAGAAATGCGTACATGGAACCCATCGTGTAATACGTGTAAAGATGGCCATTCGGATTAGGCGCCAACTTGGTGAACCAGGTCCAATCTAGGGCTGTCTTATAATTCGCGATGATTCTCATTAGATCAGGCACTTCGTGATTGTTCGCAAACCGCGAGTTAATAAGCGCCGCAGGATCCTCGAGATACTTCAGGTTCGCATATCGGACAAAATGGCTCTGTCCCTGCCACTCTTCGAGTACGGATTGATCACGTGAATGCGGATTGCTCGAGGCAAGTGCATGATTCGATTCATGGGCAATAGTCTCCATATACGGACCGGATCTCATATAGATATATATTTGATTGTCTTTCCGATTAAAGTTCGCGAAGCCGCCACCTGCCGCTTCCGACTGCCCCTCGAGATCAGTCCGGCCGGCGATTACGGCTGCCTTGTTACCATCCTGCATGAAGAGGGCGATGATTTTTGGGCCCGTTTTCGAACGGTAGTTATAGTACGCATCTCTCTCATAGATAGCATCCATTTCTTTCATGATGCTCGGCGTAATTTGACCGCGATATACCTCGTCTGCGTAAATTGTATAATGCTTGCTTTCAATCCTGCTCAGCGTAAGCTTCGGATTATCAAACGCAGCCGGGGTAAACGCCTGGGCCTCGTAATCGAATGACACCGAATCTTCCTTGCTCAGCTGGCTCATCATGCGATCACCTTGCTCAAGCAGCACTTTTACACCTGACTCATATTGTGCCTTCGTGATAGCCGACGCCTTGTCCGCCATCGAGTCATCGACCCACGTATTCTGATCTCTTACTATTAGCAGACGCTTTGTCTTTCCCCTAAGCGTGTTCGAAAGCGCATTGCCCAGATCGTTGTTGTAGTAGGCTTGATTAAAAGAAGCTTTGGCGAACGATTCAAAGCTCGGATCGGTATAGCCGATCCTGATATCTGCGCTGCCCCCCATCGCGTACAGGTCGACGGTAGCTGCAATCGATTCAAAATTCAATTTGTTCGCTAGCGCGGTGATGCCTTCTTGTCCCGTCCATTTGCTACCGACGAAAGTGAATATTTGCGTATACTCGGGCTGGTGCTCCCCATAGTACCGCGCCATATCAAGCATCATCGTCGTAGCCGCCGAGCCAGATATGGCGCTCTCGTACCATCTGCCATCTGGTAAGCTCCCGAAGCCGTCGATGTTCGTGACCCATAGAACTGCTTTCTCCTGTTTGCCGGGAATGACGCCGATCAAATTATCCGCCGAACTAGACGTACGGCTAATCGTCAGCTGCATCTCGACTTTCGGAGTCGGAAGCTGGACAGGCAGGTAATCAGATTTGAAGCCTGCTTGTCGCGCGGCTTCCTCCGAAATATAGAGCACCGGAACGGATATAGAATGGCCATTCAGCGGATGCTCGTAGTTTCCTACTTTCAGTTCGCCGTTCGTAATGACGAGAACTCCCTTAGCGCCTTGGGCTACTGCGCGCTGAATTCGGTCCAATAGCCCTTGGGGGAACTTGCCGTCCTTGTCTAACCAACGGAATAAGACGAGCCCATCGACCTTTCCTTTATAATCCGATGCATTGCCCGCTGCCGCATCATAAACGCCAGTGAAAGTATATTTTCCCTCCGCAGATCTTGCGTAAGGCATATAATCTTTCATTAAGGCAAGTGATTTGCCGTTTATTGATACTTGTTCCTTGGTTAGCACTGCTACGGCAGTCGGCACGCTCTGACGGAATTTCCCCCCTTCAAGCATCGGGGACATTCCGATCGCCTTCATCCGCGATTCGATCAAGCTTACGGCTTTCGCATAACCAGGCGTTCCGGCCTGCCTGCCGGTATAATCACTCTTTGCCAGCTCTTGAATCAGTCCGTATTCGGAAGCGCCTGATGCCGCTGAGACTGTGTACGCCGACCACGACTGGGATGTAAACACGAGTGTAATTGCTAAAATGACGAGAAGTACTTTTCTTGCTGTGCGTGATATCAATGCTTGTCCTCCTAATCTGGGCCCATTCGATAAATTCATCCTCGATTCTACAGCAATTGGCAATATTTCGCTATATAGCTTGGGCAGGCTGTCGCAGCCCTCACTGCATTTATTGCTTATCCCTCGCCACCCCGTACTCGTTGGAGAACCCTTCACATAATGGAACCACCATAAGAAACGCCTACCATTTTAAAAACGTACTACTAGTAGGATTAATAACTTAAACGTCGAAGCTAATAAGCAGACTTTCAACCAACAGAGGAGCTGACCGCATTGTTTTTGCATTTTCTACAGAAGAAGGAACATATACAGGCTTTTATTGAATTAGTCCATATCATTGCGGGTGCGGACGGTTTCGTAAGTGGCAACGAGAAAAGATTCTTACGGTCCTTAATGAATGAAATAGACATAGAAGGAGTTTTGAAACCTATTTCCCCGGGGCGAGAGCTTGAGGACATTCTCGGCGATATTAAGGACGATCAGGTGAGGAGCATTTTTTTCATCGAAACGCTGCTTTTAGTATATTCTGATGGCGATTACAGCGACGCTGAGAAGCAGGTTGTGTTGGACATGAAGCGAATATTCGGTATTTCCGACGAAACGTACGAGAAGTACAAGGACTGGGTCGTTCGTCTGGATCAATTGAAGATCGAAGGCGTTAAGTTCATCCTAGATCCATCTACGTAGACCCTTCTAGGAGCCGCTATCTAAGTGGATAGACCACGTCGAACACGGGTTTGGGGCTGTGGCAGGTATGAGAAAGTGACCCTGTCACAGTCCTTTCTTTCTTTTTGAGGCAAGAATCGATATAGTAACAAATGATGATAATGATCTATAAAGTTGGTTTTGACGATATTTCAGAAGTGAGTGATATTGCTAATGTCTAAATATGAATTAATTGCTACGACTCCAATGGGGCTTGAAGCTGTGCTGGCTAGAGAGCTGAAAAATTTGGGCTATCATGATCAGCTTGTCGAGAACGGGCGGGTCACCTTCTACGGGACTGAAAAAGATATTTGCATCACGAATATGTGGCTGCGGACAGCGGGCCGAATTTTGATCAAAATGGGCGAATTCGAGGCGCGTACATTCGAGCAATTGTTCGAAGGCACCAAGGCACTTGCCTGGCCGGATTGGATTCCGGAGGACGGAGAGTTTCCGGTCGATGGCCGCTCGCATAAATCGCAATTGAGTAGCGTCCCTGCTTGCCAGGGTATCGTTAAGAAAGCCATTGTGGAAAAAATGAAGGAGCGTTACAACACCGAGTGGTTTCAAGAAACTGGGGCGCGGTACGTGGCAGAGGTGACGTTGCTGAATGACATCGCAACATTAACTCTGGATACAACGGGTGCAGGCTTACATAAGCGTGGCTACCGAATCGAAACGACCGAGGCTCCCTTGCGTGAATCGCTGGCGGCTGCCATGATCTTGCTGAGCAGATGGCGGCCAGAGCGGCCGCTCTATGATCCGTTCTGCGGTTCAGGGACAATTCTCATTGAAGCTGCGCTTATCGGCTTTAATATCGCGCCGGGACTCCATCGCAGCTATAACTCGGAAGCTTGGTCAAGAATTGGTCCGGCGATCTGGGAGGAAGCGAGAGAAGAAGCTTTCGATTTAATGAAGGAAGATACTCCTTTGAACCTCGTCGGAACCGATATCGACCGCGGAGCTATACAAACTGCTCTGGCAAACGTTAGAAACGCGGGGCTTAGTAAGGAAATTAAGCTTGATGTCATGCCGGTATCGGATATCCGCCCTGATGGTGATTATGGATGCATCATCACTAATCCGCCTTATGGGGAAAGAATCGGCACAGAGACGGAAGTTGAACGGTTGACCCAGCAGCTTGGGCAAATCTCCAAGCAATTGAACAATTGGTCCCATTTTATCATTACTCCTGATAAAACCTTTGAAACCCGCTTTGGTCGCAAAGCAGACAAGAAGCGTAAGCTCTTTAACGGTCAAATCGAGTGCACCTATTATCAATACTTCGGACCTTTGCCGCCGAGGTAAAGAAGCGAACTTAAAGTTAGCTGTGCAAACCGACAAATAGATGTGCTAAAAAGAGAATAACGGTATGTAGATTTGGAGCGGAACCGCCACATTACCTACACGAATAACCGCGCATAAAAAAACGGCACATCTCGTATTAGAGAGTGCCGTTTTTTTGTGCATGCCAATTTAAGAATTGTGTCCACGGCGGTTTCCGCTATGTTGTCCTGTATCTCGGTCTTCCGTCCTGTGTCCATTTTTTCCTGCTAAAACTTAAACTCCGCACGCTCTTTCTTCGTGAGACGTGGACAAGTATAACAATAATATCGATCTTGCCTCAAATACTGAAGACAGCAAACGTTTTTCATGTGGAGCTGCTTGTTAGGGTCCAAAGGGTGTGCGATTTTCCGAACCGAGACATGAAGCGGATTTTTGCTTCTGCCGAACACTTGAGGGGGCAATCCAGTTTGTACGAAATGCTCATCTTCGGCCAGCTGCCTCAAGACAGCTTCATTTTCAATAGTCGTTTGACAATGTTCCCTAAAGTTAGTGAGCGCGGTAGGTAGTTGCCCCCACAGTAGACCGACATTTAACCCCGAAGCTTCAGACAGGCATTCCATTAACGGGCGTGCCGTATGACTGTAGAATTGAGTAAACGCGAGGTCTCGCCAAGCCGCTCTTCCCATTGTATCCTTCGGGGCCTGATCCACGTTCCCATGTGTAAGTTGAAAACCTATTCTAGTAAATCCGGTTTCCTTAATAACATGTGCGGTCAGATTCGAAAGTGAGAAATCCGGAGTCACGTCATGAACGGATACGCTAAAGTGCATTGCTGAAGCAATGGAGCCGAACCAACTGCTGAAATAAGCGGCAGCTACCGTGTCGTCCAGCCCTTCGATTAACGGCTTATAGGCGCCCAGAAAGCTTCTCATTGCATCTCTATCGAGAAAAGCGGCCGCGCTAATTGACGCGACAGCCTCTCCCCGTTGTTCCAAAGCGATATTAAATTGCTTGTCCAACTGTTCCCATATGAACGCACTCATCAGTTAGCGAATAACCGATCCAAATCATCCAGCATGGAGTTAGCGGAGTTCGGACCATAGCCGCCAAACCAAGAATCAGAGGAAATTTGATATACACTGTTGTTTTTAACGGCCTTTAGGTTTTTCCAGATGGCAAGATCCTGCAAGCTATTGAAGAGCTCTTCGTTGTCTTTAATGAGTAGAATATAATCGGGATCAATTTCTGGCAGCTTCTCGTTAGATAGCACTTCGTAGCGATTATCTGCGCTGGTGACCGGGAATACCGCTGGTCTTGAGAAGCCGAAATCATCATACAGCCATCTGTAGTCCATATCTCCGTAATACCGAACATCGTTTCTGATCCGTAGAACCATGAGAGTACTGCCTGCAACCTTGTCATGGATTTTCGCGATTGCCTCTTCTTTATGCTTTGTATAATCGCCGATCACTTGCTCGGCTTTATCGTTCAGTCCGAAAGCGGATGCCGTTGCGCGAAAAGCCTCTTCCCAGCTTGGGGACAGATAACCGTTCTCGAGCATGGCTGTTGGAGCGATCTTGGCGTAGGAGTCGAAGATTTCAGTGCTGTTCGTATCCGTAATGATTAAGTCTGGCGCGAAAGACAGAAGTTTTTCGATGTTAACCTTGCCTTGCTCTCCAATAACCTCAACGTTATTCAGAAAAGGTTTCAAATAAAGCGGGAAATCCTCGTTCTGCGACTTAACTGTTAATTTCGGCGTTAAGCCTAATGCAATCATATGATCGGTTAAATAGGTAACTGTCGTAGCAATATTCTGCGGTTGCGCGGGCAAAGTCTGTTCGCCTTTCGTGTCCGTGAACTTAAATGCTGCTGCTTCTTTAGGTGCTTCAGATGAAGGCTGCTCCTGTTGAGCGGATTCCGTGGCAGCTGGTGACGAAGTCGAAGATTCGTTGTTCCCCTTGCCGCAAGCGACTGTCAGTGATAATAAAACCAATAGTAATGCCGTTACCATAATGATCCGTTTGTTCATAGTATTCATTCTCCTTAGTCTAAGTCGCGTCATGTAAGATGCTCGTTTTTCTGTTGTCAGTCATGACGCGGGTGCTGGTCGTCCAGCCCCTATCATTAATCAAATTCATAAAGAAAGTACCCCCGCTTTCGGGGAGACACGCTGAAGCAGTAAAGCTTCCTTCGATCTCATCAAGCTGAGCAGGTATAGGCTCCCATCGGGCCGTTCTCCAATCACTGTCATCCCTGCACCAATAAAGAATGGCTTTTTCAACGGGAATTGACGATGCATATCGCACGCCTACCCAATCCCTCTGTTGATCGACTTCCATAATGTCAACGAACGATGGATTTCCTTTTGTCACACTATCCGCAAAGGCATAGGGTTCTTCGCAAGCCCATGCGTCCGAATAAGAATGCCCTAGTCCATGATGTAGGCTCAGCCTGCTGTTCGGATTGCAATTCTTATTCAGCTCGTAAGATTTGATGAAGATTGACAAAGGGAAATGCGAATCGTTGCTGCCGTTCAGCCAAAGCATTGGCAAGTGACTCTCCGGCAAATACGTTGAAGGATCCCAGAGCAGGCGGAACCGATCGGCTTCGGTAGGAGGCATGGCAGCAAAACCTAACCCATAGCCTGTTCCTGGTTCATATAGAAATCCGCAGCCATAGATGGGCATTGCATAAGAAAGCCTTTTGTCCAAGCCTGCAACTAAGCTCGTTATAATGCCTCCCCATGAAATACCTGTCATGCCTATCTGACTCTTGTCCACGCCGGGAATGGAACGAATCAGGGAGTGGGCAAGTACAGCTGCCGACACCGCATGGTACATCCACTGATCCTCCACAGGCATTCGATAATCTGCGAACACGCCCTGCTTGACCGGTCCGCTCCAAGAATGAGAAGGCCACTCGGTCGTTCCTTCCTGCTCCTTAAGCTGGAATGGAACTTGTCCCTCTAAATCCATCGCAATAGCGGCATAGCCCCGGTCCATCCATAAGCGTACCCATTCGGAAAATGCCGTGCCGGCGCCACCATGAACGAGCACGATCGCGGGAACTTTCCTTTCTAATGAAGCATGCTGGGGAACGCCAACGTAAGCGAAAACACGCGTTTCTTTTCCCTGATAGGGAACTCCCCGATAGAACAGCGCTTTAATTCCTGTATGGTCATCTTCGGAAACCGGGTATACGACAGGGGTTTCGTATAATTGTTCCAATTTCCAAGGTGGTTTACACGAGATGAACAGTCCTCCCCCAAAACATAAACGTGATAATGATTTTCTTTCTCAATTAAAATAACAAAAAAACGAGCCCCTTAACATGGATTTTAAGACTTGGCTATCTGGACATTTGTCAGCTGAACATTTGCATAAAATAAGACAGAGCCCTGTCATGAGACCATGCGGAGTATTCGAATAGCTTTTCCGTTTCTATTTCATATACACGGCCGTTGCGTACCGCAGTTAATCGGCTCCATAGTTCGCTGGATTGAAGGACAGCACGTTCTCGGGCAGCCTGGGCTGTCGAATCGACCATAATGAGGAGGACATCGGCATCATAGTCTATGAGTGCTTCCTTGGAAACTGTGTCGAACACGCTGATCTGATCAAGGTTATGCGTAGCCGCTAGCTTCAGGTCGCCATAAAGAACAGCGCCTGCGTTACGTCCCCCGTAAATCCGATATTCCGAGCCCATAATCCGCCATATATTCAGAGTGGCTCCACCGATTTTGCTTCTAACTTTGCGATACACCGTTTCAGCTCTACGATCGTACTCCGATAACCAAGAAGCCCCCTCTTCACGCTGATCGGCCGCGTCCGCGATTGTCAGCAGCTGCTGCCGCCAATCGACCGACAGCCAGGGAATAGGTACCGTGGGTGCAATTCGCTCCAACTGCTGCCGTGCCCGCTCGTTCAGGATGTCCGTGCAAAAAATAAGCTCCGGCCCAGCTTCCTTTAGCAGCTTTAGATTATGATCCCATACCGCTCCTTGCCCCTCCTCATCGGAATGCAACCGAATCATGCGGCTGTACTGCTCATGATTGGGGTAGAACGCGGCGGCCTTAGGTAATAAGCTAAGCGCCATCAAGCTTCCGGAAATCGGATCGGAGACGCTTGCAATGCTGCGCCGGCGGCTTCTAACGAAAGCCAAGGGAGAGAAGCCCGTTTTCTGTTTGAAGCGGCGACTGAAATAAAACTCATCGTTAAAGCCGACCTTGATAGCCGTCTCTTTTACTCCGCCGCCTGACAGGAGCAGATCTTTTGCTCGTTTTATGCGAATATCCATTAAGTATGCCAACGGGGAAACCCCTGTATGTTCCTGAAATGCCAATGAAAAATAGCCTGGGCTAAAGCCTGCCAATCTAGCCAGCTCTTTGCGCGTGAGCTCGCGTTCCCAATTCTGCTCCATAAAGCCGGACACGCGGGCAATAGCGGCATCGGTCGATACTTCCTCCTGCGATTTCGTCCGACCCTCGGCAAGCAACGACATTATGCGGTACAATTCTGCCTGTCCGCTGAAACCGTCTTGCAGCGCCTCAGTCTGCAATCGAAGCAGAAGGTCACAGGATTCAGCCAACAATTTCTGGTTTCCTGTCCGGATCTGACCATCCATATATTCCGTTACTTTCATAGAATGAAGTTCTTCCACTCTAAGAGAGTAAACCTCAAAACGTATAAAATAACCCTTTAATGGCTCACCATCCGCAAGAAGCGTTAATGCTTGTCCGGGCGCCAAAAAATAGGCTTCACCAGGAGACAGATTCAGGCTTTCTTTCGTAAAGCCGATCGTTCCTGCGCCGCCCAGACACAGGATGGCAGTATGTGAATTTGAAGCGGGAAGGACCCTTTCGCCATTCTTACTTACTTCAAAGGAATCAATGCCGCAGTAACGTAGTAAATGACTCGTTTTCATAGTCGACCGACCTCTTTCCGTACCGTTGCTTCTATAGATTAAGGATAATGATTTTCACTCGGTTTTGAAATAGATAATTCAGGAATCGAATCTCCTTGTCAATTGTGATCGGAAAAGGGTGCAGACTTCGGTACTATAGTAATGCGAAATACTTTGTCATATCAATAACCAAAAAATGGATTTATAATAATTGTAAAATGCAGAGTATAGGGGTGTATTTATGGTAGATGAAGTAACTGTTAGAACCATAAACAAAGACGAACTACCTGAGTTACTACTGCTATATAAACATTTAAATAAGGATGATCCGGAACTTAATGTTGAAGATTTAGATTCGTTGTGGGAACAAATCTATAGTGATCCAAATATGTACTACATCGTTGTCGATATAGACAATCAATTAGTTGCCTCTTGTGTGTTAGTTATCGTTCCGAATTTGACAAGAAATGCCCGTTCTTATGGATTGATTGAAAATGTAGTTACTCATTCCAACTTTCGAAGACGAGGATATGGAGCGGCAGTTCTGAAAAAGGCATTAGAGATTGCGTGGGAGCAAAATTGTTATAAAGTCATGCTTCTTACTTCATCAAAAGAAGAGGGAACGCTACTATTCTATGAAAACGCTGGATTTAAGAAAGGGATTAAAACGGGATTTATCGCAAAGGGTTAGGGCGGGAGGGAATATGAATAGAAGAGACTATATAAGTCGTATCAATAAAGTCATGAATTACATAGATAATCACTTAGAAGAGGATCTTTCTTTAGCCTCGCTATCACGAATAGCGGCGTTCTCTCCCTTTCACTTCCATCGTATTTTTAAAGCGATTGTTGGAGAGAACGTCAATGAGTTTGTGAAACGGATTCGCATTGAGAAAAGTGCACATTACCTAGAAAACCGCAGCGATTTATCGATAACGGATATCGCCTCTGCCTGCGGATTTACCTCCTTATCCACGTTTTCACGGGCATTCTCTGAGCATTTTGAAGTAAGTGCGCGAGACTATCGCAAAAACCGACAACATAGCAAGAATAGTCAAGTTTACCGCAAGAAGGGGCAAGAAGTTTTGGGTGTAGAGAGTTATTCTGAATATGTAGCAACCGGAGTCAGCGATCAAATGAGTGTTGAGCAAGTTAGGATCGAGAGGTTGCCGGAGCTTCATGTGGCTTATGTTCGGAATAGGTTTGGGTTTAGCAAAGGGATATTTAGCAAGGAAATCGTCGATTCCTTTAGCAAAACCGAAGCGTGGTTGAGACAAAATAACCTAGATTTGCGTAAATCGATAGAAATCGGAATTACGTACGATAACCCGGATATTACGGAGAACGAAAAATGCAGATACGATGCGGCATTTACCATCCCTGCCGAGCTCACGGACAGCTTGGACCACGAGGAAGTAGGCATTCAGGACGTTCCGGGCGGTCTGTATGCAGTCTATACGATTAGACTTACGAATGTAAGCTCTGAGGAGGAAGTGATTGCCCAGCTTGGACATGTTGTAGATTACATGTACGGACGTTGGCTTCCAGACAGCGATTATTTATTGGCAAACCGACCTTGTCTCGAGATATACCATACGGAGCTGCAGGGCGCGGTTGTCATCCTTGATTTTTGCTTGCCAGTTGAGAAAGGATGAGGTGTCATGTTTGCCTATGTCGGAAATGGTGCGTATTGTTACGCAAATTCTACATCTATGCTGCTCGATAGCATCGGAGAGCAGGTTTCCCCGAGCCTCATTGAGGTGTTATCTGGAGTTGGACTAGGGGCAGTTTGGTTTGATGTAGATAATATGATGTATTTTTCCAATGGCATTCCGCATCTAGGGGTTAGCAAAGCACTGGACATTTTGGGGTTTACATACAACGAATGTTCAGGGACGGATGAAAATGGAATGGTTGAGCAAATATCTGAGGAGCTTAGAAAAAATCCGATTATGCTGGGGCCTCTTGATATGGGTTTTCTGAGCTATATGCCGAACCATCAATATTTACATGGCTGCGATCATTATGTGTTGGCTTTTTGGCTGGAGGATGGGTGGGTTCGACTGCATGATCCTGCGGGATATCCTTATGCTACGCTGCCTGTTAGCGATTTGATCGACGCAAGTAAAACAAACCGATTACAGTACCGTTTCTATCCAAGTGATCTTGCTTTTCATTATTGGGCCGCGCCTATGAGACAGCGACAACGAACATCGAACGATTTATACCGTGAAGCCGTGCTCTACTTCCGAGAGGTGTATTTGAATGCCGATCGCATCGCTTTGGAACATGGCTGGAAAACGGGAATCAATGCTATTACGGCCTTGCAGCGCCATGTTCAGGGAGAAAAGATTGACCCGGGACTTCAAGGTCATTTAACGCATTTTGCATTTCAAGTGGGTGCAAGGCGAGCTTTGAACTATAGCGAATTTTTTCAATCTGAAAATCCTAAGCTATCCGAGTTGAAATTAATGCAGTCCGAAATGTTCGGTAGCTGTCATTCCCTTGCCGTTCGGGGGGACTACCATGGACTAGGCGAGGCAGTACGACGTTTAGGAGAGTTTGAACAACAATTCCGAGAGTGTTTATTTAGTGAGTAACAAGAGTAAAAGGCACTTTTTCATCCACAGGCCGGTACCCTAAACATTCGGGGCTGGTCTATTTCCAATACTGGTTAATGTTGGAATTAAGTTGGCTGAGAGTGCATAAAAATGAATTTGTGGAAGGAATTTCCGGATGAGTAGGGAACTATCTTAATGAGCGAACATAATGTTCATTCGATGACTTCTCAAATAAAGGGGATGGAACGATGAACGTTAAGGAACAGTCGATTATTCATTTAATTGGAAACAAAATGAGAACAACGGATCAAGAGATTCATATTGTCGGTAAAATAGATGAGCCGCTTATCTTGATATTGGACAATGTATTAAGCAGTTTAGAATGCGATGCATTAGTGAATTTGGCTAAAAATAGAATGGAGCGAGCCAAGATTGGCAAATCCCACGTCGTAAGCGATATTAGAACAAACAGCAGTATGTTTTTCGAGGAAGGCGAAAATGTATGGGTTAAAAAAGTAGAAACAAGAGTCTCCGAGCTAATGAATATACCGATTTCACACGCCGATCCGCTGCAAATTTTACATTATAAACCCGGTGAGCAGTATCAGCCTCATTATGACTATTTCACATCCGGGAATGTGGTCAACAATCGCATTAGCACGCTGGTGATGTATCTAAACGACGTGGATGAAGGTGGAGAAACGTATTTCCCTTCACTTCATTTTTCGGTAACTCCTAAAAAAGGCAGTGCCGTCTATTTCGAATATTTTTATAACGATAAGCTCATAAATGAACTAACATTGCATGGGGGAAACCCTGTTGCGGTCGGGGAAAAATGGGTAGCCACCCAGTGGATGAGAAGGCAAAGTCATCGCGTCATTTAATACCTATTGGTGTTAAGCTGAGGAAGAAGAATACATCGCCGTGCAGGCTAAGTGCATGGGCGGTGTATTTTTGTTTTATCGAGTAGAGTCACAGTTTCACAGACTGCCAGTCGAGCGATATTTAGTAGATTTCCCTCTCATCAAGTTAAGGATAACGAAGGAAAAGCTAAGAACGCCTCATTCTGCTCGTGCTTTCATCTGTTATACACTGATGTTAGACGATCTTTTACATATCGGGTGTACATCCCGTATAAATCTATCGGGGAGGAAACCCTTATGAAAATTATGCATGTGAGACTGTTTGTACTGGGGGCTATGCTGCTGTCCGCCCTTAGCGGATGCACGTCCTCCAACCCATCCCCGGCTGCCGCCATTTCCTCCGAAAATCCAATTCCTTCGGGAAGTCCCTTCTCTTCCGAAAATCCCGATTCCTCTGGAGATCCCGTCTCTTCTGGAAATTCAACTTCCTCGGGAAACCCCATCTACACGAGTATATTTACCGCCGATCCCTCAGCGCATGTGTGGGATGACGGGCGAATTTATGTGTATCCTTCGCATGATATTTTTCCCTCTAGAGGCAGCGATCTGATGGATAAATTTCATGTCTTCTCATCGGACAACATGGTGGACTGGGTGGACGAAGGGGAAATTCTGAGCGCTGACGACGTATCATGGGGGAGACCTGAGGGTGGCTTTATGTGGGCTCCCGATGCCGCCTACAAGGAAGGCAAATATTACTTCTATTTCCCTCATCCCAGCGAGACAAATTGGAATAAATCTTGGAAAATAGGCGTGGCAACAAGTGATAAGCCTGCAGCTGATTTTAACGTCAAAGGGTATATAGAGGGGCTTCCCGGCGACAGCTTGATAGATCCGAGTGTGTTCCGCGATGACGACGGGTCCTATTACCTTTATGCCGGCGGCGGAGGGAAAAGCTACGGCGTTAAGCTGGCCGATGACATGATGTCGATGGACGGACAGCTCAAGCAGTTTGCTGAACTGCAGGACTTCCATGAGGCCACTTGGGTGTTCAAGCGGGAAGGAATTTATTACTTGATGTATGCCGACAATCATTCGGGAGGCAATCAGATGCGGTACGCGACCAGTGATAGTCCGCTGGGACCTTGGAAAAACCGTGGCGTCTTTCTGGACCCGGTGAAAAATAGCGGAACGACGCACGGCTCTATCGTCCAATTCAAGGGTAACTGGTACTTGTTTTACCACAATGCCGAGATTTCTTCTAACGGTACGCTGCGATCGGTCTGCGTAGATCGGGTGTTCTTCAACGAGGATGGGACCATACAGAAGGTAAAGCAGACGACCGAGGGCGTCCCAGCTGTCGGACCGCGTTCCAAAGCCACGGAGGTCAAGTATCGCGACTTGGTCGGCGAGAGCTTTGAGAAATATACCGCGACGACGGAATTTTCCATGAAGGGCGACAATGTTTCCATTGGGGGCGGAGCGACCCGAACGAATGAAAATGTTGAAAATATGCATACCGAAGGATCCTACATCGAGCTGACCGGCGTTCATGGCGGTGCGGGCGGCAAGGCGCTACTCACGGTAATCTACGCTTCCGCCGATGGTGGAGCAGCTTTTAAGGTAGACGCAAGCGGCGATTCGTCGAAAGATGGTTACTTTCTTTCCTTGCCCGGCACGGGAGGATGGAGTACGTACACCGGTCGAGCAAGCCGGCTAATTGATCTGAAGGCGAATAATGATAATGTCATTCGAATAAGTGGTGGTATGGGAGGAGCTAATGTGTCCCAAGTCATCGTCTCTTTAGTCCCGTAAGGTGGAGTGATTGGATTTAGTTCACTAATCGCCCGATTCAACTTGTACCGCCGTCCTAGGGACGGGTGAAGCTGTTTTACTTGGTCCTCCAATTTTAACTTCCTGAGTGAACTACACATATGGGTTGGCAGACAGGTAAGTGTAGTTCACTCAGGAGATCCGGGGATGAGAGGGGCTCGCGAAAATTTGGGCGGGTAAAAAGGTGAATATGAATATTGCAAAGTCGGCCATCCGCTCTCAATGAGCAAATGGCCGGCTTTTACCTTTTATATAGAGTAATAATCATTGTGTTTACCCTAACTTTCCTACCTGAGTCAAAATTTGATACCCCTTTGTTCGGTGCCGGAAGCCGCAGTGGCGGACTCTTTTTGTAAATCTAAAGGTTGGAGTACAGGAATGCTTTTCTGCAGAACAGGTTTATGACCATCCGGGCGGACGCGTATCGCAGGAGCTGGTTCGGTAACTCCTTCTTGTGTGGGGGACCGCTTGTCCAGTAATTCCAGTAGCTGCTGCATGAATTGCTCAGGCGAATATTTGTCACCTTCACCAAGCAACACGAACCGGATGATCGAACCGTCTAACAAGCCCACGGATAACAGTAGTCCTTCCCCTTTTTTGCCATGGCCAATAAGGCCTAGACGGTTAATATCGCTCAATCGGATTTCTGCTCTTTCACCTTTATCTGGAGTGGGCATACGGATGGCGATCAGACGGTTAGGTGTCAATAGGAGTATTTTTGTCCGGCTATTAACAGAGTCCCATCTCATAGTATCCTTGTACATACCGACTACGTTTTCGTTCGGTCGAATAATTCCGAGATCCTCTAACTCGAAAAGTGTTGCATCGTCTATTGGCTTATGAAACTTAATTCGGGGCTTTATGGTCATTTGAATCAGTAGAAAACCAACAATGGCAATACCAAAAGTAGATATACGGGTATGTCTACTAATATCTCCAATCAAGTAGCTGCCGATGGCAAGAACAAAGAGCAAAACCTGGCTAACTGTCAAAACGCGGATTTTCCCACTAGGAGTGAGGCGTTGAAACCAAAAGCCTTTACCGGGACGATAAGGTGGCAGGGCAGATAATTGGCGATGTACTGCGAACAGTCCCCAAAAACAAAAGGCTGTTATGCCACCAGTGAGAAGAATCATTTTTAAATCTCCTAGCACGATGCACGCTAGGGTGGTAAACGCACAGAGGATTGTTCCCAACCAAATGAATACTTTGTTTTCCTTCCAATTCTCTGCCGTAGACTCGTCAGACATAACCGACACTCCCTGTATGTAAAGTATGAATACTGAAATTGTATAATATTTGGAATAATTGGGCTACAAAAATCTGGAAAGTGGCTTGGCGCAGGTGTTGTGTTCCTGCTACAGAATGCTATGAGAGATTGTGGTAAGCTTATTCTCATATGCTGACTTCAAGGAGGGCGATTGCTTGATAAACCTGCTCGTGGCAGATGATGATTCACATATTCGTGCTTTGTTAAAGCACTTCATGACTGTAGAAGGTTATAGGGTAATCGAAGCAAAGGATGGTCTAGAGGCGGTTCTGAAGCTTAAAGAGGGGCGGATCGATCTGGCTATTCTCGATGTGATGATGCCAGGTATTGATGGCTTTGCGTTATGTGAATTTATTCGGCAAAACTACGACATTCCGATTATTTTGCTTACCGCGCGTGAACAGCTGAGTGATAAGGAGCAGGGTTATTTACGAGGAACGGATGACTATATGACCAAGCCTTTCGAGGCGGAGGAATTGCTGTTTCGGATTAAGGCACTGTTTCGTAGGTATTCTCTCGTGTCCAGCGACATTATTAACTTGAATCGGATTGTGATTAATCGCAAAAATCATGAGATCTCAGATGGAGATTCCATGCTGCTGCTACCCTTGAAGGAATTTGAGCTGCTGGCCCAGCTAGCGCAATATCCAGGCCGTCTCTTCTCCCGAGAAGATCTGATCCGTCTGGTCTGGGGAGTGGGATACGATGGAGATGATCGGACTGTAGATGTTCATATCAAACGACTTCGCCAACGATTTGTCGATTATCAAGAGGATTTCGTCATACATACGGTGCGGGGTATTGGCTACAAGCTGGAGGTGCCTGTGCGATGAGGTCGCTTTATTTTCGCATATTCATGATTACTCTTACCACTATTATACTAAGCAGCTTCCTAGGTTTCCTTGTATCCAACATCTATTATCATATCCAGCTGAAGCCGCAAAATGATGCGAAGCTCATCACAATTGCCAAGAACCTGCAAGGCTTTATTGAAGCAAATCCCTCGCTTAGGGATAGCTATCTAGACAGCTCAGCGGCGCTGGGCTACGAGATTTATTTGGCAGATGATCAAGGGAACGAACAGTTCTATGGCAGCCCATTCCGAGAACTCGATTTAGCCAAATCTGCTCTGCTGAGCGTATTAAACGGAGAAACCTATCACGGTGTTGCACAATTCCCCAACAAGCCGCTGATTTCAGGTTTTTTCGATAATCGTCTGAGTAATTCCGTCGGGATACCTATTCAGTTGAGTGGCAAGCCGTACGCGTTGTTCCTACGCCCAGATGTACTGTTACAATTCGGCGAGCTGAGAAGCTTTTTTGCGATGATTGTACTGTTCACGGTGGTGTTCAGTGTTATTTTGTTCCTCCTAAGCACTCGCTATTTGGTTAATCCAATTACCCGTCTGACAGAAGCGACTAAACGGCTTGCGCAAGGTTATTACAATATCGTACTGCCCACCAAGAGACGTGATGAAATTGGGCAATTGGCTGTTCAGTTTATGACGATGAGTCGGGAAATTGAACGTTCGGAGCGATCGCTTCAAGAATTCGTATCGAATGTATCGCATGAAATCCAGTCCCCACTAACCTCTATTCAGGGATTTGCCCAGGTGATTACGAAGAAGGAGCTCCCTTCTGAGGAGCGGGATCATTACGCAGGAATTATTGAAGAAGAGAGTCGAAAGCTATCGGTGCTTAGTAAGCAGCTGCTTCTGTTATCCTCCTTGGATCAGGCAACTGAGACGCTGCAGAAGAAACCTGTTAATTTACGTGTTCAGTTGAAGCAGGTCGCACAAGCGATGGAATGGCAACTGGAGGCTAAGGAGCTGGCGCTTCGTCTAGTCGTGCCGGAGAACATCGTCGTTAACGGTGATGAGATCCTGCTCTATCAGGTTTGGCTGAATCTGTTATCCAATGCTGTGAAATACATTCCTGTGGGGAGTTCGATCCATATAAGCGCGAATCTCGACGATGACCGAAGCGTTATCAGCATCTCGGACACAGGTGAGGGCATTGCTGCAGAAGAGCTCCCTTTCCTATTTGACCGATTCTATCGCGTTGATCGTGTTCGAGATCGGGAATCAGGTAGTGCTGGACTGGGATTGTCGATTGTTCAGAAAATAGTAAAATTGCATGAGGGAACCATTGAAGTGGAGAGCACCCTAGGGCAAGGCACGAAGTTCACGGTATCCCTTCCGCATTTGTAATCTAATATTCACGCTCCGTTCATTTTCCCTCCCTACACTAAGAGCGAATAGGGGGGGACTAAATATGTATTTAGCTCTAAGGGAAATGAGATTTGCCAAGACACGCTACACTCTTATTATGACCATTATGCTACTGGTCTCGTTTCTGGTCTTGTTCGTTACGGGTCTTGCTAATGGATTGGCTTATGCCAATGCAGCTTCTGTAGAAAATATGTCTGCGAACTACTTTGTTTTGCAGCAGGATTCCAATAGTCGGTTCACCCGCTCGGTAATGAGCCATGATCAATTAACAGCAGCACGTTCTGTCGTAGGCGATACCAATGCGACTCCACTCCGTATTCAAATGACGACCGTCACCCAAGGCTCAACAACCTTGAAAACAGACGTCACGCTATTCGCTATCGATATGGATAGCTGGCTTGCACCAGCTGTAGTTGAAGGTAGTGGAGTAAGCAACGATTCAGTTGGCCACGTTATTGTTGATCAGAAGCTGAAGGACTCAGGCTTTACGATTGGCAGTCCCTTACGAGATCAAGTGACAGGGATGACCTGGACGATTAGTGGTTTTGTTAAAGATGAGTCTTATAGTCATACTCCCGTCGTATTCATGAACAAACAGGATTGGCAGCAGCTGAAGCAGCAATCCGTAATCAATGGGGATTCCGCGGATCAGCCCCCTATTAATACCATTGCCGTAAAAGCTAATTCAAACCAAGCGTTGCAGCTGCAAAAAGAACTCGGCGACGTAGAGGTCATTACGAAGGGGACGGCAGTTTCAGCCATTCCCGGTTACAAGGAGGAGCAGGGCTCGCTCCTTATGATGATTGCTTTTCTATTCGTTATTTCTGCCTTCGTGCTGGCCGTATTTTTCTATGTGATTACGATCCAGAAAACAAGTCAGTTTGGCATCCTAAAGGCGATCGGCACAAATACAGGTTATCTGGCAAGAAGCGTGTTCGGACAGGTGCTGGTATTGTCTATCGGCAGTCAACTGATTAGTCTTCTGCTGATCAAGATTTTATCTATGGCGCTACCAGAGTCGTTACCCTTCAAGCTGGATACCTCGACGATTATTTTCACCTGCTCCTTATTGGTCGCCATGTCGCTGGCTGGTTCGCTTCTATCAGTTATTAAGGTAGCGAGAACAGATGCACTTGATGCCATCGGGAGGGCCGCAGCATGAAAATAAAATTAATGCTCAATGAAGTTTCGCATATGTATCGTGATGGAGATACTACCTTAACTGTGCTTAATAAGCTGAACCTTCAAGTTAATGAGGGAGAGCTCGTTGCGATAATGGGGCCGTCGGGCTCTGGTAAAAGCACCTTTCTATCCATCGCTGGAGCACTGCTAACTCCGACAAGTGGTGAGGTCATCTTGGACGGTCAATCGCTTAAAGGTCAAACGGCAAGGGCGCTCGGTCTGCTTCGCCTAAGAAAAATAGGTTTTATTTTTCAAAGCGCTAATCTAATCCCGTATTTGAAGGTTGAAGAGCAATTGCTTTTTGTCGCTAAGCAGGCGGGAATGGACCAACAGGAGGCTAAGAAACGCGCGAAGCTGCTGCTCGAGCAGCTTGGCTTGCTCAATAAACGCAATAACTATCCTGATAAGCTGTCTGGCGGGGAGAAGCAACGAGTCGCCATCGCGCGGGCATGGATGAACAATCCAGCTATTCTTTTCGCTGACGAACCGACTGCCAGTCTAGATGCTCGCCGTGGGATTGAAGTTGTAACCATGCTCGCTAACCAGGTTAAGTTGGATAGGAAGGCCGCCATTATGGTTACACATGATGAACGGGTTCTTCCTCTATGTGACCGGGTGCTCCATCTGAGGAATGGCACTCTAGTTGAAGGTTCATGAGGGATCGGGACAGCCATAACTGGTGACCAAAAGAAGTGCGTCTGTTCGCTTTTCACGAAGCGGGTGGACGCTTTTTTGCATGCTGAAATCAGAGTTTTTATTATCGTATCAGCTCTTACTGTTAATATCTCAGCTTCGCTAAGAGATCGACATACTCTGCATCGTTCTGCAAAATATCGTTATATTTATCACTTAATAACGTAAGAATGATATCCCGATAAAAGAAATCCCGAAACACATCTACTAATTGCTCCGATTTTGTAATGATCGACTGCCAAGCGGGGTTTTTGGATATGGCAAACACGACCTCGCTATCATCTACGACGATGTTTTGAAACTTTTTAAGCTCTTTTTGGCTCTCACTAGGGACAAAATATTTGAGGTTTTTTAGTTTCGAATCGATCTCCCCAACAACATGGGCTTCTACGTGTATCCCCTGCTTTTCTTTTTCCTCCAGAATCGGCAAGTAATCCTCGATGATTTCCTTCCATGTAGAAATATATATCGTTTTTTTAGCGCTTTCTATTAACGAGAGGCTATACGCATATATAGATTCTTCCGTAGCTAAGTTCCAGACCCGATCATCGGGCTTAAATTGCTTTTGCTCACTAAGCCGCAATTGTTCAATATCAGACTGGAATTGTGATGTGAGCTTTTCTATCACTCGATCGAGTGGAAGGGCGCGATACATCTTTTTCTTTTCCAGCATCGAATCCAGTAATACACCTTTGTCTAGTAATCGGGCGATCACTTCATATACTTTCGCCTTCGGGACGCCGGATACTTTGGCAATTGCAGATGCTTCCACTGCTTGTCCGGCACTAATCATCATCTCGTAAACCTGGCTTTCATATTGAGAAAAACCGAATTTCTGAAGCAAGTGCGTATCCTCCCCCGTGATAATCCTACGATCATTATATAGCAAACTGGCTCACATTTACTATTGACGGAGTTTTCAACATAGGTTACTATCACAGTAGTAATCATATATAACACATTAAGTTATTAAATCTAACAAACAAAAGTGAAAGGAAAGATTCTAGAGCTAATGTGTTAGGTAATCAAACATATCCAAGAAGCAAAGAGCCCCGGTTCTGGCCAGAGAAACCGTGATGCCTAGCGATAATCGCGTTAACTTGTTAGGAAAGCAGCTAATCAGCTCAAGAGGAAGATAACTAACATACAGGTTGGAGGAAATGACATGAATATGGAGCAGCATAGTGTTGATTACATTCCAGAGTCCGAGCGGTATGGTAAGCCTAGAGATTTATTTACGGTATGGTTTGGCGCGAATCTCAATTTAACGACAATTGTGACTGGTGCGGTGTTGGTCATGATGGGATTGAACTTATTTTGGGCAGTAGCTTCCATTTTCTTAGGCTCCTTAATCGGTGGAATTTTTGTTGCTTCCCACTCCGTCCAAGGACCAAGGCTTGGTATTCCGCAAATGATTCAAAGCAGAGCCCAGTTTGGTGTTCTGGGTGCAATCGTACCGATGATCTTCGTGATGTTCGTCTATTTGGGCTTTGGAGTCGCGAACACCTTGCTGGCAACGCAAACCTTAAGCGAGGTTACTCCAGTTTCATCTAATTGGGTCATCTTTCTATTCAGTCTGATTTCTATAGTTATCGCCATCTATGGCTACAGATTAATTCATGCCACGCAAAAATGGCTTTCGATCAGCGCGTTCATCGTGCTCGGCATAGCGACAGTGCTAGCCATACGTCTACCGATTCCCCAAGGCACATGGAGTCCGGGACAGTTCGATCTTTCTTTATTCGTCCTAGGTGTAGGTATGATTACGACTTATGTGCTTGCACTGGCGCCTTACGTAGCCGACTACTCGCGGTATTTGCCATCTAATGCGTCGTCGTCCAAGGTTTTCTGGTACACCTATACGGGACTGACATCTTCAACGATGTGGATGATGACTATTGGTGCAATACTCATCGTAGCTTTACCTGACTTTTCCGATAATTTAGGCGTTGGCTTAGCCGGATTATTCAAGGGTTATGACTCAATTCTGTATATATTAATTATTTATGGCTTGCTAGCTATTAATGTATTTAACTTCTACGGCGCATTTATGTCGATTGTTACAACGATTCTGCCATTCAATAAGCTCAATGTAACCCCTCGTGTCAGGGCAACTATTCTAGGCGTTATTATGCTCATTAATATCGGATTGAGCTTATTAGGGGGAGAAGGAAATTTTATTAACTTTTTCATCAACTTCATTTTCTTCATGAGCTATTTTCTGATCCCATGGACCGCTATCAATCTAGTCGACTACTTCGTCCTACGTAAAGGGGAGTACCATATTGCTGACATATTCGATGTGAATGGGCGATACGGGAAGTTTAACAAGATTACGATTGTTGCTTTTCTAGCTTCGATTGTGATCGAAATCCCATTTGTTAATACATCGCTTTTTGTTGGACCAGCTGCGGAAATGCTCAATGGTATTGATCTGGCTTGGCTAGTAGGAATTATCTCTGCTTCGCTGCTCTATTATTTCCCAATGAAGGCGAAGTTAAGCAGTGGGATGAACGATGTAGGCTTGCAACAAGACTAATGTATACGGGAGGTTTTGAAATTGACATGTAAAGTGATTACTAACGTCGTTGTTTTTACGGTGGACCGAACAGATAGGATTATTAAAAATGGCACCGTCATTGTAAGAAATGGTCTGATTTCTGCTGTAGGTAAGAAGGAAGAAATATCGATCCCTATAGATGCAGATGAAATTATAGATGGAAGAGGCCAGATGGCCTTGCTTCCTGGATTAGTAGATTCGCACAACCATTCCAGTCTTATGCGTGGAGTAGCGGAGAACATGAGGTTAGTTGATTGGTTGCCTGTGTATGATTTGGAGCATCGTGCATGTACGGAAGAGGATGCTTATCACGCGGCGAGGCTGAGCTACTTGGAATGTCTCAAGAATGGCACGACAACTATTATGGATATGTACCGCTATATGCATCGAAGTGCAGAAGCAGCAGGCGAGCTCGGAATTCGAGTACATTTGGCACCCTATGCAGCGGATGTTCAGCCTTACAATTTTTTTGAAACGGCGAGAGACAACGAGAAATTAATCAAGACACACCATATGACTCAGAATGGGAAAATTCGGGTTTGGATGGGACTTGAGAATTTATTTTATTGCAGTGAAGAGATGTACAAAGGAGCCATTAGAGCTCAGCAGGAATATGGAGTCGGCATTCATACGCATGGCTGCGAGCAAGAGGAAGAAGAGCAGACAGTTATTCGCACCTTTGGCAAGTCTACGATTGATATGCTTGAACAACGAGGGATATTGGGCGAAAAAACATTGCTGGCACACTGTGTGTGGGTAAACGATGACGATATTAAAAAAATGGCTGCAACCGGTACGAATTTGGCCCATTGTGCAATTTCGGCAGCTAAGCTTGGCTGCGGTGTGGCGAGAATTCCCCTTATGCTGAAAGAGGGAGTGAACGTATCGATCGGCTCAGACGGAGTCATCGACAACAACAGTATGGATCTGTTTCAAGAGATGAAGTTTGCTTCCTTAATCCAGAAAGCTACGAATTGTGATGCCTCAATTATGAGTGCAAATCAAATGCTCCGCATGGCGACGATTAATGGTGCCAAATCATTGAACATGGAAAACGAGATCGGCTCCATTGAGGTAGGTAAAAGTGCTGATATGATCTTGGTAGATTTCTTTAGACCGAATCTTCAGCCGGTATTCTGGGATGAGGATGAAACGAATTTGCTATGGAACCTGGTATTTGCTGCAAAAGGGGAAAATGTAGATACGGTCATGGTACAAGGAGAGGTGCTCCTTCGCCAAGGTAAATCAACTAAGGTTAGTGAATCAGAAGTCATGATCATGGCTCAAAGGCAAGGCGAGGATTGGATGAGAAGAAGAGAAGTGCATAAGAAATTGACTGGGTTGAGTTAAGTGTTTTTCATAACCAAGCCGTCTAAATCTAGGAAATGAAGATTTAGACGGCCTGACATTAGTTACGTATAGTCCACAGCCTCAGCATTACGACTGCTGCCTCTGCTCTTGTTGTAATCCCATTCGGTACAAACCGATTGCTTCCTCGACCCTGCAGAAGCCCGCTCACATGCACCGCTTCGACATAAGGTCGTGCCCACTCGGGGATGCTCGTGCCATCGGCATAGGATAAATACTTCTCGCTGTCTGCTTTCCACTTCATTGATTTGGCAATCATCGTAGCCATCTCACTCCGCGTGATAGTCTGGTGCGGCCGGAATGTGCCGTCCGTATAACCCTCAAGCATGCCCTCGGCTACGCCTATGTGAATGGTTGAAGCTGCCCAACTTGGAATGCTTTCTTTATCGCTAAAAGGAAGAGTGCCCGATTGCTCACTGATTGGAATTTGGAGCGCCCGCAGCAGCATTACTGCAAACTCCGCCCGCGTGACCGTCCTGTCAGGTGCAAATGTATTTGCGTTCACGCCCTCGACAATCCCTAGATCAGCTGCCTCACAGATCTCTGCTTTTGCCCAATGCTGCTGAATATCGGTGAATGTACATTTGGGCTGAAGCTCAGCTCCTGAAGCAGCTTGACGGGTCAGGGTAATGGTATAGCTTTGGCTTGTGCCATCCTCGGCCGTTACGGTTACATCAATTACGTTCGTTCCCACATTCAGCGGCAACGTACCGCTTGTACCTCCACTAGTAACAGCTATGGGTGTACTACCATTCACCCGCAGCTTTACAGTCGCTTTCGTATCCGCTAATGTTGGGGTCACGCCTACACTGCCAATGTCATTCGTCACACTCGACGTATAGCTGAATGTACCTAAGGTAAACGTAGGGGTTAGTGCTGCTCCCCCTGTCAAGCTCAATCCGTTAAGATTGGCATTTGTGCTTCTTGTAGGCGTTACGACTCCCGTGTAATTCGCCCGAGTCACGTCCACTGTATACGTCTTGATCGTCGTACCATCCTGTGCAGTCACCACTACATCTATCGTGTTCACGCCTACGTTCAGCGGTAACTCGCTGCTTGTACTACCGCTTGCTATTACTTCTGGCGTACCGCCATTTACTTTGACGGTTACCGTAGCTGTCGCATCTCCAACTGGCGTTACGCGAACACTACTTTGACTATACGCCACATTGGAAGTGTAGCTGAGTGTACCTGAGCTAAAGGACTGACTTAGCGTGGCACCTCCTGACAGGCTCAATCCGCTGAGGCTCGCATCCGTGTTAGGACGGCGCGTCACGTCCACTGTGTATGTCTTGACCGTCGTACCATCCTGCGCAGTCACTACTACATCTATCGTGTTGATGCCTACGTTCAGCGGCAACTCACTGCTTGTACCACCGCTTGCTATCGCTTCTGGAGCACCACCACCATACACCTGCGCTGTTACTGTTGCTGTTGTATCGACTAAGGTTGGTTTCAAATTTATACTATATACGTTATAGGCCACGCTTGATGTATAACCGAGAGTGTCCGTATTGAATGGAGTGTTAAGATTGGCGCCTCCTGATAGGCTCAGACTTTGTAAATCTGCATTTCTATGATTACCCAGAAGAATGTAAACATAGTTGCCGCCTTGACTAACGAGCGCAACATCCAATACGCCATCACCGTTAAAGTCACCGCTAACGGAGTTGAATATTGCACCAATGCCGGTATTATAAGTCTTTGCAGGTTCAAAAGTACCGTCACCATGACCGGAGAAGATCGAGAGAGTTGAAGAAGACCCATAATTTGCCACTAAAATATCTACTTCTTCATCACCTACGAAGTCTCCAATTAAGATAGCGCGCGAATCGGCACCTTTAGTTAAATAATTAACTGAATTTTGAAAAGTACCGTCACCATTTCCCAGTAAAATAGAAATAGAACCCGATGAGTTACTCGCAACCAAATCTAATTTTCCATCCTTGTTCAGATCGCCGGTAACTACTCTTTGCGTGTATTGTCCCGTTGTATAATCTACTTTGGGAGCAAAGGTACCGTCACCATTCCCTAAGAGAACACTAACTTTACGATCAGTATAAGAAGCAATCGCAAGATCCGGCTTATCATCCGCATTAAAATCTCCAATTGTAACTTGATAAGTCGCATTCCCGGTGCCAAAGCTTACGCTAGGTTCAAAGGTTCCATCACCCTTTCCTAGCATAATATCCACACGACTACCACCCGAGTAGGTCAATGCCAAATCCATTTTCCCATCCGTATTAAAATCTGCTGTAGCAATAAAATGAACGGAATTGCTCATTGGGATAACCAATGCGTTTGCAAAGGTGCCGTCACCATTTCCTAACAAAATAGAAACGGAATGAGAACTCCAGTTCGCGGTTGCCAAATCGATGTGCCCATCTCCATTGAAATCCGCATTCGTTATGGCGATGGCCTGTCCTCCGGCATTGTATGTTACCTCGGATCCAAAGGTCCCATCCCCGTTGCCTAGTAGAACAGAGATAGAGGAACTGCTCAAACTCGCAGAAGCAACATCTAGATGCCCATCTTTATTAAAATCAGCACTAGTCACATCAGTAGTTGAAGTGCCTGCTGAATAGCTGGTCGCACTCTTAAAAGGTGCTGCATAGGTTTGAAACGGCTTCTGAATCGTAAATAGGAGAACGATAACTAGCGCAACTTTTATAAATAGGGATTTCTGTCTTATTAAAGATTTCATTTGTGTTTCCTCTTTTCTATTTTGTTGGAATGACAAAATGAACTAGCTTCATCGACGAGAAGCTTAACATAGTGCTATGAAAGAATTATGAAAGAAATAAAAAAATACATCGCGACGGGAAATAGCCCAGTGCGATGTATTTTTCAAATCTATATAGAGCCAGTATAGAGGGAGTGTCCAGTCTTCTGAGACACTCCCACTACGTCGATAGGAACGTTGTGAACATGGAGTTCGCGGGGGCATTAAGTTAGATGCCACTATTCAATCCCTTTTGCGATTCCGAGCATAAGCTCGTATATTTTGCGGGTTGTATTTACATTTCTAACTGTTATCTGTTGATAAATTTTTGTTCCGATGATCTTCGACATGCCGCTTCTGGTCACATGCTCTTTGTCCACCGACCAAAGGATCGCACCAGGAATGTACTGAACCCGATCAATCTCCGGCTTGATTTTCAGCTTATCAATAACTGATTCATCATTAATCTCATCCCACAAAAAAAGCACATCGCTTCTCATGCTTTGATCGTTAGTCCAATGGTCCGGCAAGGATTGAATGAGCTGTGTATACTCCTCAATGCTGCGAACGATAACTTTAATAGCTAAGCCGAAATCTGTATATATGGCTTCTTCCAGAATGCTGCAAAGCTCTTGTTTGGAATGCATGCTATCCGTAAATAGGATATTGCCCGTATTGATGTAGGTCATAACAGAACCCATACCGACCCGTTCAAATGTTTGGCTAAGCAACTTCATGTTTATTTTATTGTTCCCGCCGACATTGATTCCTCGTAGAAGTGCGACATAGACCAAAGTGATTCCCTCGCTTTTTGAAAACAGACTATAAATATCATTTCGCCTTCTTGCTGCTGATCCCCTTCCTCTAGACTAACATTGGTTGGCGCAATAGCTATAAAATGTATGGTTAAAGAGCCGATGGCGGCGTGTGAGAGGAGTTAATGGACGAACTGCAGTTAGAACTTGAAAAACTGAACACGATTACTGAGCTGGAGAAAGCGAGAATCAATAGATAAACTGAACGGGATCCAGCGCCCACCGCGCCCGAATCCCGTTCGAGACATACAACTCGCTCCTACGACGCCAGAATCTTAATGCTTTGCCAGGAACGTCTCCTCCATCTAAGTAGCATCATTGAGGCCCTTATCCATTCATCCATAGCAAAGGCCATCCAAATGCCTACTAACCCCAGTTGAAATACAATTCCGAATAAATAGGCTAACGGTACGCTGATCGCCCACATCGACACTAAACCAACAACTACAGGGTACTTAACATCCCCGGCCGCATTCAGAGAACTGATAAGCACCATATTACAAGCGCGTGCCGGCTCCAGTAGAATAGACAGAAGCATGATCTGCTTACCTAGCCGAAGGATCTCAGCGTTATTAGTAAAGAGTCCAAGCAGTAGACTCGACAGGCTATAGAGGAAAACACCGATCGCAAGAGAAATAAGAAACGCTAGTTTCAAGCTGCGAATACCAGAATGATAGGCATCTTCTTTCTGATGAGCTCCAATCAGGTGCCCGACAATAATTTGCGTTCCTTGGCCGATCGCCATCGAAAAAACAAAAACGAAGGAGGTAATATTCTGGGTATAAATCTTGGTCGTTAATGCAGTGGTGCCCAGTATTGTGATCAGGTAAGTGATGACTACCTGAGAAAGATTATAAGAAACATGTTCACCTGCAGAAGGAATGCCTAATTTGAAAATAAGACCAACGTTTCCTCTTCGAAATCTAAAAGGATTCATAAAACGTATGGGGTACCGTAGGTTTCTGAAGCATAGGATCAAATAAGCGATTACCCCAAGCGCCCGAGTAATCCAAGTCGAGACCGCCACTCCTTCTACGCCTAGATTCGGTAAGCCGAACGGTTCCATTAACACTAAATAGTTTCCAAAAATATGAAGCACATTCAACCCTAATGAGATGAGCATCATTTCCTTTAAAATACCGTGGCACCGTATAATCGTACCTAAAGTCATGCTCAATGCGATCATGAAGACTGAACTGCCGACGATAGATAAATACGAGACACCCTCAACCATGATATCTTCAGGTACCCTGAAGAGAGTCAGAAACACATCGGCATAAGCAAGTAATCCCACGCTAGCGATTAACCCGATCATCAAATTCAGAGTCAATGCTGATCTTCCGACCCTATCTACACCCTCCAGATTACCTGCGCCAAGCCACTGATTGAGAATTACGC